>JANPIY010000233.1:0-14153 GCA_031425255.1 Planctomycetota bacterium | reverse complement strand
CAGCATTGGCGAGACGCCCGTGCCACCGCCAAGATTTTCGTCTCTCGCAGTCACCCTGCTTTACGCCGAGGTCGCCGTTCCCGGAGCGCGCTGTTCCCACGCGGTAGGCGTGCGCGCGAGCACGATGAGATCCACCCGTTTCGCTCCCGCCGCGCGCAGGGCAGCCGCTGCGGCGCTGGCGGTCGCGCCGGTGGTGATGAGATCGTCGACCAAGACCACGTAGGCCGGGGCCGGCCGTCGGCAGCGGAACAGTCCAACCACATTGGCGCGTCGCTGCCCAGGGGAGAGCCGATGCTGCTCGGCCCCCAGGCGCGTGGTCACCAGCAGGTGGCTGAGCGGCAATCGCTGTCGCCGGGCGCAGGCGCGTGCCAGAGCGGTTCCCAGATGAGGACCTGGGCGCCGGCCAGGCGAGGGGGGCACCGGCACTACCACCCCGGTCGCGGGGGCGCCATCCGGCAGGTTCGGCAGCAGTTCGCCTAGGGCGCGCACCGCCGCGGGTCGGCCGATGGTCTTCGCCAGGCCGACCAGGCGCACGATCTCACCTTGATAGGTGTGATGGACCTGCACGTGGTCCAGATGAGCGAGCCCGGCGCCGGCGCAGGCTGAGCAGCGCTGGTCGGCTGCGCGGCGGGCTGCACCGCACCAGGCGCATGGATGGGTTACCGTCGGCAGGTCATGGACACAGGCGGCGCACACGTTCGGACCGGCAGCCACCAGACAGGCCGGGCACACCGCAGGCAGCAGCAGATCGAGCATCGCCGATAACACTGCCAACATCTCAGGTGCCGATCAGATCGCGGAACACCTCTTCCAGGCTCCGGCGTTCCTCGACCAGTTCGCGCAGACCGCCGTGCTGCTCGGCCAGGGCCACCAGATCGCCCCGGTGGGTGGAGGCGGCGTCGAGGGAGATGGTATCGGCCTCGGCGCTGAGCACCGTTGCCCAGGTAAAGGGGACCAACGCGGAGCGCAGGCCGGCGCAATCACCCGAGCGCAGCCGCAGGCTCACCCGCGTCACCTGCGCCGCGCGCTGACGCAGATGCTCGACCGCTTCGACCGCGACCGTGCGGCCGCTATGGACCACCACCACGCGGCTGCAGGTGGCCTCGACCTCGCTCAGGATATGGGTCGACAACAGGATGGTGTGGCGCTCGGCCAAGCGCTTAAGCAGTTCGCGGAAGTGCGCGACCTGCGAGGGATCCAGTCCGGAGGTCGGCTCATCGAGGATGAGGATAGGTGGCGAGCCGATCAGTGCCTGCGCCACGCCGACGCGCTGGCGGTTCCCCTTGGACAATTTGCGGAGGTGACGGTCGGCGTTTTCGCCGAGCCATGCCGCATCGATGGCAGCGACCACCTCGCGTCGGCGGATGGCGGCGGAGACGCCTTTCAAGCGTGCGACGTGGTCGAGATAACCACTCACCGTCATATCCAGATAGAGCGGCAGCTCCTCGGGCAGGTACCCGATCGCACGCCGGCACCCGAGCGGGTCAGCCCGCAGATCGCAACCGGCGATGGTCGCCGTCCCGCCGCTGGGAGCGACGTAGCCAGTCAGGATCTTCATCGTGGTCGATTTGCCGGCGCCGTTGGGTCCCAGAAAACCCACCACCTCACCACGCTGGAGTTGGAAGCTGACCCCATGCAGGGCCTGGAATGGTCCGTAGTGCTTGGTGAGCCCCTGGGCATCAAGGATCGCCGACATACGCACCCTCCTGGTTGGAGACTAGGAGGACGCGATGCCGAGCCCAGGTCCAGGGTTCACCAGAACAAGCCGGTCGCAGGGCGCGCCAGGTGATGGGATCGATATGGTCGGGTCCTCAACAAGTGACGGCGCGCAGAGGACTGCGCGCCGTCACCGTCATCAACCATGCCCGCCTGGACGGACCGTTCAGCGACGATTGCGGAAGTTGGGGACCGGCACCGGAATCGGCAACTTGTGATGACCGATGCTGACGTTGTGAAAACCGATCGACGGCCTGGGCAACGCGACGCCAACCGTGACATGAGGACGCACCGGCGGGCAGTAGGTCACGGGCGGCCGGTGATGGACGACGGGCGGGCAGTACGTCACTGGGCGATGGTGGACCACCGGCGGGCAGTAGGTCACGGGACGGTGGTAGACGACGGGCGGGCAATACGTCACGGGCGGACAGGCGGGGCGATGGTAGCCGTAGTTGCCATAGCCGAAGCCGGCGTTCACCACCACGGTGGTCTGCGGGCGTTGGACATACACCACCTCGGGCGGCGGAGTGTAGACCACCTGCGGCGGCGGGGTGTAGACCACTTGTTGGGGCGGATTGCTGACGACGACTGCGGGTGGCGTTTCGTAATGTCCCTCGACCCAGACCCAGCCATTGGCGCCCTGCGCCCAGCGCCCTTCGACCCAGGTTTGCGTCGGCGCGCTGCTGACCGTGGCGGTCTGCCAATATCCCGGGCGCCAGGAGTACTCACCGCCTGCTTGCTCCCAACTACCCTCGACCCACACCGAGCCGGGTCCGGGACTGGCACCGCGTTCGGCGGTGGTGACGACGCCCATGGTGGCGGCGAGGAGGACGACGCAGGCAAAGAGGGGAAGGAGGCGCATGGTCGGTTCCTTGAGCGAAAAGGTGACGCTTAACGCTGGGGAGAGGTTGTCCGCGCCAGGGCTTGTTCCAGCAATGTTTACAACCGCTATCCACATCCACCCAGGTGGCGTCAGGCGACTCTAACTGCTTTCCAAACACCACCTTGGCACCCTATAGACCTTTCCCAGGTCGTGCCGACCTGAAGCAAGGCCGACCGCGGTCGCCGCGGACCAGGCTGACCTTGGGGCGCGCTAGGGACGTCGGTCTTCCCGCGTGCGATGGGCGACGATGCGATCCATGGCATGCAGCGGGACCAAAGTCGCGGTCGTTCATGATGGCGGCGGAAGCCACCGATGATGCGACGGTTGCTCCTAACGCAGCATGTCGGTGACCTCGGGCTCAGCCGCGTTGCGCGATCAGCTGATCGAGGCGTTCGCCCAGGCGGTGCATGCGTTCGGGGCGGCTGAGGTCAGCCATCGCCACACTGAAGCCATCCGGCCGGCGATCGATGATCAGGCCTTCCTCGGGCATGAACGGCCACGGTTCAGCGGGGCGCCCGGGTAGCGCGACCACGATGGTCCAGGGTCGACCGAAACGGCCCGCATGATGCCCGTTGCTGCGGCGAACCGTCAGCGCCACACCTTTCCATTGTCCGTGTGCCTGCCAGCCATCGGGGTTCGCCGCGGTGCGGAACCCGGCCTGGGTCAGGGTCGTCACCAATGGCCCATCGCCAAAGGCGGGTCGGCGTGGCGCTGGACGCAGCAGCAACAAACCGCAGGCCGTCAATACGCAGCCGATGGCGAGAGCCCAGTTCGCTATCAGCGCCGGGAGCGACGCCTGGAAAGAAGTCGGCAACCACGCATGGATCGCGAGATAGCCGCCGACGATCACCAATCCGAGTCCAAGGAGGATGCGCACGTCATGCACCCTGCAGTGCGGGTCCATGGAATCAGCAGGTGTTCAATCCGGCATCCCGCGGCGTGTGAGCGTGTGGGTGCGCGGTCCGCCAGAGTGTCGAAATCAGGGTAGCCAAGCCACGGCCTCGTCCCACGATCGCGTCAATCTATGCCGACCGTCCTCCGTTGTGGTAGTTGTGATCTGGTGGCCACCGGCGAACAGATCGCGAGCGGAAAATCCCTGCTCTGTCCGCGTTGCGGCAAGACCATGGTCGCCAAGCCTCCGGATCCGCTGATCGGCCGTACCATCGGCGGTTGCCGCCTGCTCAAGCGCATCGGCATGGGTGCGATGGCGGTGGTGTACGAGGCGGAGCAACTCAGCGGCAAGCAGCCCGTCGCGGTGAAGATGCTCACCGGCGAATCCGCCAAGGATGAGGAGAATGGTCGCCGTTTCATCCGCGAGGCCGAACTCTGCAAGAGCATCAATCATCCCAACGTGGTGGCGGTGCACGCGCATGGCTGCGAGAACAAGATCCACTTCATGGTCATGGAGCTGGTGGATGGCGCGACCATGGAGGCGGTGATCGACCAGCAGGGGGCCATCCCCTGGCGGCAGGTCGCCCACCTCATCCTCCAGATCGCCCAGGCCCTCGATCACCTTGGCAAACTCGGGATCATCCACCGCGATATCAAACCCGGCAACATCCTGCTGACCAAGGGTGGCGTGGCCAAGCTCCTCGATCTGGGTTTCGCCAAGCGGCTCAGCGATGGCGACAGCGACCGCATGCACGCCAACAATGGCGAATTGACCATGCAGGGGGTGACCATGGGTTCCCCCGCGTACATGCCCCCGGAGCAGGTGCTCGATGCGAAAAACGCCGATACCACGGCGGACGTCTACTCGCTTGGCGCCACGTTCTTCCACGCGGTGAGCGGGCAGACACCCTTCAACGGCAAAACCGCTTATGAGATCATGGAGAAGGTCCTGCGGCATCCGCCACCGCAGGCGCATAAGCTCTTCCCGGCCGTGCCCAAGGCCATCGGCTGCCTGATCGAATGGTCGATGCAGAAGGATCCCATCCTGCGGCCGGCGAGCGCCGCCGATTTCATCCGCGAACTCGAGGTGGCGATGTTCGCTCCTGACGACAGTCGTCGGATCAGGAAATTGCGCAGCTCGCAGAAGGGCACCCTGACCATCTGGTTGGTGATCGGCGGTGCGGTGGTGGTGCTGCTCGGCCTGGCCGTAGTGGTGTGGGCGCTGGCGAAGTAAGACCTGCTCAACCCAGGATGGTCTGGGTGCGTTTCTTCAAGGTCGATTCGAACGAGATCTGCTTGATGGCGATCTGTCGGCGCAATTCGACGTCCTTGAGCGCCTTCTGCGCCGCTCCAGGAAGGTGCTTGGCCAGCACATCGAGATTGCCGACCGCGTCCTGGAGGCCGGCGATGGCGCGGTAGTAGCCGACCTGCCCTGGGACCTTGCGGCAGCCGGCGATCAGCGCGGTCAGCAACTCGCCCCGCGCCGAGGCGGTGAAGTCCGGGTGGCTACCGAGCGCGCGGCCCCAGTCGTCGAAACACGGGCCCAATGGCAGCAGGAAGTCCGCCGAGGCGCGCAGCGCGCGGACGTCGCGCAGGGGGTAATGGCGATGACCTTCGGCGGCGAGCAGCTCTTTGTAGAGCCGTGCCGCCACCTGGTAGATGCCTCCGTAAGGCTGGTGGTTCTCATGGGCGAGACGACGCAGGCGGTCGGCCAGAGGATGCCGCTCCTGCTCACGCCACGAGCGCAGGCCCTGATCGACATCGCCGACGTTGTGGGTGAGGATCGCTGCCAGACGCAGGAGATCGATTTCACCGTCCTTGAGCTGGCGCTGCGCGATGAACGCCGCCGCTTCGCGCGTGAGCTCGGCATCGATGGCGGCGTACAGGCGTTCGCTGCGCAGGACATCATTGAGGCGCAGGAAACAGCCCAGGGCGCCAACCGCGACGCCGAGCCATTCGCCGTCGTGACCGCCGACCGGCTGATGCCCTGGCGCAGCGATCCAGCGCGTGGAATAGAGGCGCTGGTCCCACTGCTTGGCCGCGAAGGTGGCAGCCTCCATACGTTCGAGTGCGGCCCGATCGGTGTCGGGATGCCACAAGGCGTCGCGGATCTTGTTGTCGACGTCGGTAGGTACATAGGTGGCCACCGTCGTCATGTGGCAGGCCAGGCAGAGGGCGAAATAGTCGGCGTGCGCTTCCGGAGTCTTGGGCGAGGAATCGGCCAATTGCCGGCCATGGCGCAGGATCTGCAGCCAGCCGTGCGGGCGGTCGATCAGATCGATCAGGCGCGCGGGCGCCGGCAGTTCGGCGACCAGGCGCCGGCCGCCGGCACCGAACCAGTACGGCGCGGTATTGCGCACCAGCGACAACAGGTTTTCTGGACCGATGAAGCCACCGAAATCGCGGTGCGGATCACTCATCACTTGCCGGCCTCGAGCGTTTTCCAGAACGCCGGCGGCGCCAGCCCGCGTGCCTCGGCATCATAGCCGATCTCGCGCAGGGTGGTGATGGCTTTGAGTGCTTCGACGCCCTTGATCCCGCTCTTCGGCAGCACCAACCGCTCCAGCGGCAGGTCCTTGAGCACACTCACGTCGCGGACGTCGGTGCCTGAGAGCACCAGCCATGTGAGCGGCATGCCGAGGATCGGACGCAGGTCGGACACCGGTACGCGGTCGAGCTGCAGCATGGTCAGGCGCATCGATTTGAGCGGGCTCAGATCCTTCACCTGCGTGCGGTTGAGCGACAACCGTTCGAGCGGCATGCCGGACAGGCCGGCGAGGTGGGTGGCCTTGGTGTTGCTGATGTCGAGCTGGATGAGCGGCAGGCCGAGCAGCGCGGTGAGATCGGCGATCGGGGTCGAGTCGATCGCCAGGGAGGTCAGTTGCAGACCCTGCAGGGGTTTGGCATCGAAGATCTTGGAATTGGTGAGCACCAGGGCCTGCAGCGGCATGCCCTTGAGTGGGCCCAGTTCGGAGACCCCGGTGCTGGCGAGCGAGAGGCTGACCAGGCGCATGCCCTTGAGCGGATTCAGGTCCGAGATCGGCAGGCGGTTCAGCGCCAGGCCGGTGAGCGGCAGGTGTTTCAGCTCATTGAAGTTCTCGACCTTGCTGCCCGAGAGATCCAGCGTCTTCAGCGGCATGCCCTTGAGCGGCGTGAGATCGGCAACGGGTGAATCCGAGAGATCGAGCTGGACCAGCGGCATGCCCTTGAGCGGCGTGAGATCGGCGACGTCGGAGTGCGAGATGGTCAGATGCGTCAGGGCCTTGCCGGTCAGCGGAGCCAGTCCGCGCAGGCGGGTATCGATCAGGCGGACACGCACGAGCGGCATCTCGGCCAGCACATTGATGTCGATCACCTTGGATCCGGTCAGTTCGATGCGGCTGATCGGCATGCCGGCGAGTGGCGTGAGATCGGCGAGTTGGCGCCCGGTGATGACCAGGGCATACGAGCCGTCCTTCTCCAGCGTCAGACCGGATCCGCTCCCAGGCCAAGCCTGCTCCAGGCGCTGGCGGTAGATGCGCAGGCGACTGTCGGAGGAGGCGTCGAGCTGGCGCGCCAACGCGGTATCGCCCATGGTGATGAAGGTGTCAGTGAGCTGTGGCTTGATCTCGGTCGTGCCTTTGTTGGCGCAGAGCGCCCGCAGCGCGGCGATCGTATGGTCGTCGGGTTGGCGGGCGAGGTACCCATCGAGATCGGCGATGCCCTTCTCGAATTGCTGATCGACGATGAACAGCTTGCCGCGCAGCAGGCGTGCGCTCATCAGGTCGGCATCGAACGCGAGTGCCTGTTCGACATCGAGCATGGCGCTGTTGAAGTCGAGATGGTCGATGCTGCGCAACGCCTTTTCGACCCACGCCGGCGCCGATTGCCGCTGATCGGCCAGCCGACGTTGTTGTTCGTCGGTGAATTCCTTGAGGTTGGCCACCGCCTGCAGGCGTTCGGCGCGGTTGAGCGAGTAGCCGAAGATCACCAGCGTGATCATCATCAACAAGGCGCCAACCAGGACCACGGTGGCTGAGCGGTTGCGCTTGACGAGTTTGAGCACCACCTCCCAGGGCGTGTCGTCCTTGGCTGAGACCGTGCGGCCCTCCCGGTAGAGCTCGACATCGCTGATGAGGTCCTCGACCGACTGGTAACGGTGTTTGGGCTTGGTCGAGAGCGCCTTCATGGCGATCGCCGCCAGTTCCGTGGAGACCTGACGCTTGCCGCCGTACGACAGCGGATCCTTGATCTGACCGGCTCGTACCTTCTTCAGGATGTCCTCGACGTCCTTGCCGCGTACGGGTTGGTGCAGGGTCAGCAGTTCGTAGAGGATCGCGCCGAGCGAATAGATGTCGCTGCGGGCATCGATGGCGCTGACTTCGCCCCTGGCCTGTTCCGGCGACATGTAGGCCGGCGTGCCGGCGATGACGCCTTCGATGGTGCGTTCGGCTTCGGAGTCGTTGCGGAAGCTGGAGATGGTGTCCTCCAACTCCTGGATCGGCATGCGCACCGCTTCGACCTCGACCGTGCTGTCGCCGAGTTCCGGGCGCCTGACGATCCCGACCTTGGCCAGACCCCAGTCCATCAGCATCACTTCGCCAAAGTCGCCGACCATGATGTTGGCGGGCTTGAGGTCACGGTGGACCACACCTTTGCTGTGTGCGAACGCCACCGCGTTGCAGACCGAGATGTAGTTCGAGAGCAGCGTGCTGAGCGAATGCCGATGATCGTCCAGGTTCTGGTCCTTGCGCATGTCATCGAGCACCTGCGACAGGCTGCGGCCCTTCACCAGCTTCATGGTGAAGTACATGCGCCCCCTGGGGTCGACCCCGATCTCATGGATCGGGACGATGTTGGGGTGCTCGAGCTGGCCGGTGACCTGCGACTCTTCGAGGAAACGTGCGCGCTGAACCGCGTTGGTATCGTGGCGCATGATCTTCATCGCCACGTCACGTCGCACCATGCGATCGGTGGTGCGCATGATCACGCCCATGCCGCCGCGGCCGATCTCCTTGGCGTCGACATATTTCTCGTGGCCGGTGGCCAGGCGGAGGATGTCATCCACCGTCTGCGGGACGACGCCTGGGGCGTTGGCGCGGGCGATAGTGCCGGTCCTGGCCTCGCCGTCCTTGGCCAGACGCGGATGCTTATCGGTGTCCGGGTCGGGGATCCCCAGCGCGAAGGTGTTGGCGCAGACCTTGCAGGTCAGCCGGGTACCGATCGCCAGGTTGCCGGTGCGATAGCGTTTGCCGCATTTCGGACAGGCGGTGACGTCGGGGACGGAAGCGGGCGGTTCGGGCGTGGTCACGGTGCTGACGGATCGTCAGACGCAGGTAGGGGGGCGCAAGCAGGCTGCGCGGCGCGATCGAGCGTTGCGGAGTCGACACCGGACGCCGGTGACCTCAGCAGCAGCGCGAGCCGCCGGCTCGATGATCCAGGTAGCGCCGGTAGAATTCCCGTCGGTTCATAAGTGCGTGGCCGTGATGCTGATGCTCGGCCAGGTAACGCTCATAGGCGTCATCACCCGACCAGCGCCGCAGGTAGGCGATGAAACACGCCCACCAGGAGATGGGTCCGAGGTCCGAGGTCCGGGGTCCCGGGTCGACCGGATCCGAGACGCCGGTGTCGCGAGGATGATGCGGATGCGCGCGCGCGCCGTGGTGCGCGCCGGACCCGGGACCCCGGACACCAGACACCGGACGCGTCCTCACGCTACGTCCGACACGTGCTTGGCGGGACTGAGCGGTTTGCGTCCCGTTAGCAGCAGCCACGCCTCCCAGGTGCAGAGGATCAGCATCGCCACGATCACGCTCATGAAGATGCCGCACAATGTGCCGTTGAGATACTGGTTGAAGTGCAGGTGTTCGAGTTTGGCGATCTGCTCTCCCGAAAGGGCCGAGGCCGCTGCCACGCTGGGCGTCGCGGCCATCGTTGTGGTGTGAGCAGCAAGCTGCGTGCTGATCTCATCGGCCCGCGCCAGGAAGCCGACCTTGGGATTGGGGTCGGTGATCTTGATCCAGCCGGCGCTGAGCGTGACGATCGCCAGCCAGACCAGCGGGATGAGCGTCATCCATGCCCAGCGGGCCTTGCCCATGCGGATGATGATCACCGTGCCGACGGCCAGGGCGACGGTGGCGAGCAGTTGGTTGGCGATGCCGAACAACGGCAGGAGTGCCCGCACGCCACCGTCCTTGTCAGCGATGGAGGCGAGCACGAAGTAGCCCCAGCCGAGCACCACCAGGGCGCTGGCGCCGATCACGGCCGGGAACCAGTTCAGGCGGCCCAGTGGTTTCCAGATCTGCCCGAGCAGATCCTGCAGCAAGAAGCGGCCGACCCGCGTGCCGGCATCAACAGTGGTGAGGATGAACAAGGCCTCGAAGAGGATCGCGAAATGGTACCAGAACGCCATCAACGCCTTGCCGCCAAGGACCTGACTGAAGATGTGCGCCATGCCTACCGCCAGGGTCGCGGCACCACCCGTTCGTGCGACGATGGTGCTCTCCTCGACATCGTCGGCGGCGGTCTGCAGGTCCGCTGGAGTGATGGTGAGATTGAGCGGGGCGATCCAGGTGTTGACCTTGGCCGCCACCGCGGCGAGGTCCCCGCCCAGTGCGCCCAGGCTACCGGCATTCATCGCGTAATAGATGCCAGGGTGCAGCGCGCAGGCGGCGATCAGCGCCAGGATGGCCACCAAACTTTCGGTCAGCATGCCGGCGTAGCCGATCAGCGGCGCATCGCTTTCGCGCGCGATCATCTTCGGAGTGGTGCCGCTGGCGACCAACGCGTGGAAACCGCTGATCGCGCCGCAGGCGATGGTGATGAAGCAGAACGGGAAGAGCTGGCCGGATACGACCGGTCCACTGCCGTCAGCCCAGGCCCCGGTACCGACCACCAGGGGATTGATCATCGGCATGTTGAGGGTGGGCAGCACGATCAGCACCCCGGCGGCGAGCAGCAGGATGGTGCCGACCTTGACGAAGGCGCTGAGGTAGTCGCGGGGGGCGAGCAGCATCCACACCGGCAGGACGGCGGCGACGAAGCCGTAGGCGATGATCCCCCATGCGACCTGCGTCGGCGTGAAGGTGAATGCATGGCGCAGCGTCGGGTGCGCGCCCACCAGATACCCGAGCCACAACGCCACACCCAGCAGGAACAGCCCGATGACACTGGCCTCCAGCACCTTCCCTGGACGGATGATGCGCATCCAGAAGCCCATCAGCAGAGCGATCGGGATGGTGGCGAGGACGGTGACCGTGGCCCAGGGCGACTCGGCCAGGGCATAGACCACCACCAGGCTGAGGAAGGCGATCAGGATCAGGATGATGCCGAAGACCGCCACCAGCGACAACACGCCTGCGACCGGACCGACCTCATCCGTCGCCATCTGGCCAAGCGACTTGCCATCGCGACGGATGGAGGCGCAGAGGATCACCAGATCCTGCACGGCTCCGCCCAGCACCACGCCGACGATGATCCACAACGCGCCTGGCAGCACCCCGAACTGCGCCGCCAGGATCGGTCCGACCAGGGGCCCGGCTCCGGCGATGGCCGCGAAATGATGACCGAACACCACCCATCTGCCGGTGGGTACGTAATCGTGCCCGTCGTTCAGGCGTACCGCCGGGGTCACGTGGCGATCGTCGAGAGCGAAGATGCGCTGGCTGACCAGGCGGCTATAGAAGCGATAGCCGACCGCGTAGCAGCTCAAGGCTGCGACGAGCAGCCAGGCAGCGTTGATGCTCTCGTTGCGATTGAGCGCCAGACCCGCCAGCGCACCCGCCCCCAGCAGCGAGATCAGCACCCAGATCACCGTCGAAGTCAGGGCTCTCATCAACACCTCCTGGAAGCGCATATCGTTGGCCACCGGCGGCTGCCGGGACGCGGAAGGCTAGGAGCCATCCCCGGGGCTCCAACTGCCGGGTAGGGTAGGAAGGGGGCGCGGGCTAGCAGCGCACGCCATGTCCGTAGCGGACACTGCCAGGACCGGTGCAGACGGGAGGTTGGCGCAGTCTCCAGCAAGGTGATCGAGCATGGGGATGCGGGAAGAACCCGGGTGAGGCGTAGACGTCTGCCGTCGGCCGGTTATTCACCTGCCATGTACCGCCTCGCCCTGGTGCCGTTGGTCCCCTTGCTGCTGGTCGGGCAACCCTTGTGTGCGGCGGTGTATGGACTGCCAGAACCGCCGACGCCGGCGCCGACGCCGGAGTTCTGGTTCAATTTCTCAGATGATTTCCTTGGTATGGCGGTGCTCAACACCGACGACTACCGGACCGCCAACATCAGCGTGGGGTTGCGCCTAGGCGCCTGGCGCCTGGCGTTCGACTCGAGCATGCTGACCAATCGCGACCTCGATGGCAACGCGCCCAGCCGCACCGACGAAATGACCTACAGCCTGGGCTATGCGCTCATCGATGGTGAGCGTGAAGGGCGCCTGCGGCCGCTGCTGACCCTCGGTCTTGGTGGCCGCACCTACGGCGATTACGGCGGCGAGTCGATTCAAAACCGTGTCCACGACGCCTTCGGCTACAAGACCGTGGAGATCCCATACGACCCCGAGGAGGGCACGGAAGGTTTCGTCTTCTATCACGGACGTCTGACCCTGGTGCCGCCATGGGATTACCAGGGCAGCGGCCCCTTCGGCAAATGGGCGCTCCAGGCGGAAAGCGGCGGTCTCACCAGCACCGGCGAGGAATCGCAGATCTACGGCGCGCTCAATCTGGTGTCGGTCGGTAGCGACAGCATGGCGTGGGTCGGTGCGCGCTACCAATGGAACGGCGGACACCAGCCGACGCGGACTTCCGAGATTGTCGCCGACAAGGAATCCGGTTGGTGGCTGGTGGCCGGGCTCAGCCGCACCCCAGGCATCCTCGTGACCGCCAGCATCAATCCCAGCCGTGAGACTGTCGCCGGCACCCTGGGCCTGACCATCGACACCACCTCGGTGCCCATCGAACCCGGCCCCGGCTTCCGGGTTGATCAGGCGCTGAAGTTCTTCCCAGGGGGCGGCAACCTCGGAGTCGACCTGCGCTGGCAGCCGAAATGGCTGGCCGCCCACTCGCTCAGTCCGCGCGATGTCCTGGTGTTCAACTATGACTTCGGTTCGGTCGAAGAGGATAATGACGATTGGACGGACTGCACGGTGGGTTTCGATCAGCTGGTCCTGGGTTGGGGTCCGACCTGGGACATCCCACAGCCGCTCTCCCGTTTGACCTGGACCGCCAGCGCCTATCTCGCGGGAGGCGTGCGTCTGGAGCGCATCCGGGAAGAGGAGGGGACGCCACGTTTCCAGGATGACGGCATCCACGTCGCCGCAGTGGCGCAGGGTGAGGTCGGCACGCGTCTCGGTTACCGCTTCACTGATCGCGGCGACACCTGGTTCGATCATCTGCGCCTGGGTGTCGGCGTGGACGGCTGGCTGCCATATCCCGAGGTCACCGCGCGTAATGGCGACGACGTCGATCATTATCAGGTCCCGGGTTTTTCCCTGCACCTGACCTTCGGAGTGACCGTCGACTGGTGAGATCGCGGTAGCTCCAGCGCGATGCCGCGCAGCCACTCCCAGCATCTTTGACGGATCGGGTCGCATCCGGCGTGCAGGCCTGTCCTTGAGAGTCGCCGCGAGGACCACAGGTTAGCCCACCCACGGAGCTCCCATGCCCTTCGCCGCCGATCGTTATGACCGCATGACCTACCGCCGTTGCGGCCGCTCGGGTCTGCTCCTGCCAGCGGTCAGCCTTGGTGGCTGGCAGGCCATCGGCAGCTACCGTGACGACACGGCGGCGAAGGCGATCTTCACGGCCGCCTTCGATGCCGGCATCACCCACTTCGACTTCGCCAACAATTACGGCAAACCGGGGGGCGCCAGCGAGGAGCTGTTCGGCCGCATCGTCGGAGAATTTCCGCGCGAGGAGCTGGTGATCAGCTCGAAGGCGGGTTACCGCATGTGGCCCGGTCCTTATGGCGAGTGGGGTTCACGAAAATATCTCATCGAGTCCTGCGAGCAGTCGCTCAAGCGCCTCAAAGTCGATCACCTCGACATCTTCTATTCACACCGTCCGGATCCCAACACCCCGATCGAGGAGACCATCGGAGCCCTCGACCAGCTGGTGCGTCAGGGCAAGGCGCTCTATGCCGGCATCTCGAATTACAGCGATCCGCTGTTCACGCGAGCCGTCGAACTCGCCAGGCAGCGGGAGTGGGCACCGATCACGATCCACCAACCCCGGTACCACCTGTTCGAACGCCAGGCGGAAAGCGAAGTGCTGCCCACCGCTGGGCGTGAGGGGGTGGGCGTCATCGTGTTCTCGCCGCTGGCCCAGGGCATCCTCACCGATCGCTACCTCGAGGGGATTCCGGCAGGTTCGCGTGCGGCCATCGATCCCGGCAATGGAGGCATTGGACGCGATGCGCTCAAACCCGAGGTCATCGCCAAAGTGCGCCAGCTCAATATCATCGCCAACCGCCGCGGCCAGACCATGGCGCAGATGGCCTTGGCATGGGTGCTGAAGGACCCGCGTGTCACCTCGGTGCTGATCGGCGCGAGCTCGCCGGAGCAGGTCGCGCAGAATGTCGCGTGTCTGGGGAACCTGAGCTTCGCCACCGAGGAACTCCAGGAGATCGACGCCATCTGCAGCTGAGCGCGGGCGAAAAGAAAATGGAAGTTGATGGTGCCGGGGCCGGG
>JANPIY010000232.1:0-11487 GCA_031425255.1 Planctomycetota bacterium | reverse complement strand
TTCGCCGGGGTCAGGCAACTCATCCTGGAGCATGGGACAGACTCTCATCGGGAAGCGGCATAGCAGGTGCTGTGGACGTGGCTGCCGTTCGCACGAAGCAAGCGCCAACGCTGCTGCGGGTGGCCCTTGGTATGCGGGACCACTGCACCTCCTCAAGAACTGCTCATCGCTCCACGCTCCACGCTCCACGCTCCACGCTCCAGGGCGTATGTAGGCTCGCCAGCTGGGGATCATCCTGCGCCGGCGTGGGCAGGACACGTCATGAGCAGCTTCCGCATCACGCCGGAGGAGCGGGCGCACCTGCTGGCGCTCCGGGCGGAGCGGCCGGCGCGGAGCAGCGTGCCACGCGCCGAGCCGGCCCTTGGACAGCGCGTGGCGGACCGGGTGGCGGCCGTCGTCGGCTCCTGGCGCTTCATCATCGTCCAGAGCACGCTGCTGCTGGCGTGGATCGCGCTGAACGTCGTGGCCTACCTGCAGCATTGGGACCCCTACCCCTTCATTCTGCTCAACCTCGTGCTGTCGTTCCAGGCGGCTTACACGGCGCCGATCATCATGATGAGCCAGAACCGGCAGTCGGAGGTGGACCGCCGCCACGCCGAGACCGACTACCGCATCAACGTGAAGGCCGAGCTGGAGATCGAGGCGCTGCACGCCAAGATCGACGCGCTGCGCGAGCAGGAGATCGTGAAAATGCTCGACGTCATCGAGCGGCTGTCGGCGCAGCTCGAGGCACAGCGCCACACTTAAGGTTCACTGACTGAGGCAGGACCACCCGCCCGAAAACATGCGTAGCCCCCGGACCAGAGTTGGGGACAGAACCAAGCTCCGCCGATCTCACATCATCGGCGGACCGTTTCTAAGGGGGCAGGTCACCCGCGCATCGGCTTGAGCGCATCGGACCACCGCACCAGCTCGCTCAGCATCGTGGTCGCGCTCTTCTCGATCAGCTCGTTCGGCAGGAATGCGCCGGCCTCGTCCATGAACGTCCCGAAGTTGGGGATGGCGATGCCCTCGGGGATTGGCATGATCTTCAGCGTAGTGAGCAGCAGCTTCACCGCCTGCGCCGCGCGCAGCCCGCCCGAGACGCCACCGTAGCTCACAAGGCCGGCCGGCTTGTAGGTCCATTCCGCGACCAGAAAGTTCAGCGCGTTCACCAGCGAGGGCGGCGGGAAGTAGTTGTACTCAGGCAAGACGAAGGCGTAGGCGTCGGCCGCCGCGACACTGGCGCTCCAGCGCTTCGTGTGCTCGTGCTGGTAGTCGCGGGTCGCGGGGTGCTTGGGCTCGTCGAACACGGGCAGGGCGAAGTCGGCCAGGTCCACCAGCACCGGCTCGAAGCCGCCGTGCCGCCGGGCGACATCCTCGAACCAGCGCGCGACGGCCGGGCCTTTCCGGCCGGGCCGGGTGCTGGCGACAATGACGTGAAGCTTGTGGGTCACGGCCTAGTACTCCTCGACGCAGCAGGCCTTCCGCGTCGCGGGAGCCCGAAGTCGTCGAGCAGGTAACATAGCTGCGACGTCATGAGTTACCTCGGCATGCGGGGCTTCATCCGGGCGATGCCGGCAAGCCCCCGGTGGTCACTCGTGGAGACTGCCGGTCAGATCGAGGTTGCTATGCAAAAATCCGGAACGTCGTGGGCGCTGGTCACGGGGGCGTCGAGCGGCCTGGGCGTGGAGTTCGCGAAGCGGCTTGCCGCCCGTGGCGTCAACCTGGCGCTCACCGCCCGCACCGAGGCGCCCATGCTCCGGCTCGCCGACGACATCCGCCGGGCGCATGGCGTCGAGGTCGTCGTCGAGCCGCTGGACCTCTCCCTGCCGGGCAGCGCGGACGCCCTGCGCCAACGCCTGGACGAGCGTGCGATCGACCCGGCGATCCTGGTCAACAATGCCGGGTTCGGGCTGAACAGCGCGTTCATCGATCACAACCCCGAACGGGTGCGGGCCATGCTCCAACTCAACGTCGTCAGCCTGACCGAGCTGAGCCACGTCTTCGGCCGGCGCATGGCCGCGCGAGGACGCGGCCACATCCTGATGGTGGCGAGCCTGGCCGCCTATCAGCCCGACCCGCTGCTGGCCGCCTATGGCGCCTCGAAGGCCTATGTCCTGTCGTTGGGCGAGGCGCTGCACGTGGAGCTTGCCCCCAAGGTCGGCGTCACCGTTCTCTCCCCCGGGCTGATGGACACGGGCTTCAACGACGCCTCCGGCTTCCAGACCCCGCCGTCGCTGAAGGCCACGCAGCTGCTGCCCGCCGCGGTCGCCCGGATCGGGCTGGACGCCATGTTCGCGGGCCGGCCGAGCGTCGTCGCCGGGCGTCTGAACAGGGTGATGGCGTTCGGCAGTCGCCTGCTGCCGCGGCACTTCGCCGCCCAGACGTCCTACAACATGGCCATGCGGTCGCGGCAGGGCCGTCGCTAGGCGCGCCTACGCTGCCGAAGACAAGGGCGTGGGGCACGGACCCCGCGACGCACGCGGCGTCAGTCTGCCATGCCTCCCTCGATCGTGGGGACGATCTTCTGAAGATGTCGGGCGAAAGCCTTCGCATGGTCGCTCACCAGCAGATCACTCCGCCACACCGCCTCGGAGACTAGCGTTACAGTTTGCCCAGCCGCATCGACCAGCCACTGCGCGCCGGCCATGGCGCGGATGTGTGGTTCAGGAATGATCGCGCCGCCGATCCCCAACTCAACCCAATCCTCCAGCGCGTTGTGGCTGAGCGCACGGCCAGAATACTCAGTCACCTGGACCGACCGTGCTTCGAACAGCGCGCGTGTTGCCGGCGTCAGCCCGCAACGGTCCTGCGTTAGCAGCAAAACATCATGTGCGGCCTCGGGTATCCCAATGGTGTCGGCTGCGGCCGTGGTACCCCGGCGCCGCATATAGCAAAGACGGTCGGACAGGATCGCCACCCGGTTGCGCAACCGGTCCTGGCGAAGTCCGCCGCCAAGGATCACGTCATAGGCGCCGCGATCCAGCCGCTCATCGAGGTCATTCCAATAAGCCTCCTGAAAGACGAACCTGATCTCCGGATGGGCGCTGCGGAACGGCTCGATCAACATCCCAAGCCGCGCCGCGCCGATCAGGGGACTGAAACCTAGCCGCAGTTCCGGCACCGCGGGGACCAGCAACCCGTTCACCGCCGCCTGCACGTTGTGGCTGGCTTGCAGCACTTGGCGCATCAGCGGGATCAGGCGCTGGCCAGCCGGTGTCAGTTCGACCCGGCGTGTCGAGCGGGTAAACAGCCGTACCCCCAGCGCGGCTTCCAAATCGACCACCGCGCCCGAAATCGTTGGCTGGCTAACCCCGCATTCCCGCGCAGTAGCGCTGAATGACCCAAGGTTGGCGACGCCCACAGCGTAACGCAGTTGAGCGATCTGATTGATCGGCATTACCGATATATAAATCGGAATCATCGCAATCGTCAATGAAAGCGTGCGACGCCATCTGTTCGTGAGACAGGGCCCGTCCCTCGCAATCAAGGATAACGCCATGCAGTACGCTCAGATCTTCCGCTACTCGATCGACCTGCCGCCCACCGAATATCAAAAGCAATTCGTCGATCCGTATGCTCAGGGCATCGCCGATGCGCCTGGCCTGGTCCGCAAGACCTGGATGGCGAATTTCGAAACCGGCGAATTCGCCAGCTTCTATCTGTGGGCGAACAAGGACGCGATGGATGGCTTTATGGCTTCTCCCGCCATCGCCCTCGTGGCGAAGCTCCCCTTTCTAAAAAACCTCGTGGTCACCGCCCTCCCCGTCGTCGAGGCAGCCTCGCGCGTCACCCGAGGCATCTGACCCTCCAACCCACCATCGCTTGACCGAGAAGAATGCAATGGTGCGGACGGTGATGGTCCTTGCCCCTGCTCTGGTCCGGGGGCTACGCAAATTCCCGGGTCCAAGGTCAAGTCAGGCTACTCAGCCGGTAGCAACGCCTGGAACAGGACGTCAGAGCCGTCGCGCAGTACCTCGCCGGCACGCTTTCCGCCGAGATAAGGCAGGCTGGTCCAGGCACCGTCAAACAGTACGGCAAGCAACTCGCCCAGTCGCTGAGGATCCCTCGCACCAGCTAGACGCGAGAGTTCGATCAGATCCGCACACACTCGTGCCTTGAAGCTCACCACAAGCCGGTTCGTCGGGTGCGCTGGATCCGGAAACTCGGCCTGGGCGAGAAGCAAGGGACAACCGCGGTAGTCGGACGCCTCCATTTTCTCGGATGCTGCGATCATCACGGCACGTAGCTTTCCAACGGCATTGGGCGCATCGGCTATGACCCGACTGAACCATGCCTGCCACTCCTCGTGGGCCTCCTGCAATATCGCGGCGATCAGCGCATCCTTGCTCGGATAGGCACGGTAAAGGCTCATTTTCGTCGCATTGGCAACGCGACAAACTTCCTCAATGCCAGTGGCGCGAATGCCCTGCCGATAGAACAGGCCCTTGGCAGCGATTTGGATACGCTGCGCGGCCTTCGGCTTGTTCGCCACTGCCTCAGACATGCTGACCGTGCTCCTCGCGCGTGAAGGCCCAGGTTGGGTTTGTGCGACGCACCAAAACTTACCCTTGATGATACTGACCGGTAACTCATATAAGCGGACGAACCGGTCAGTACCATCTGGCCCCGGAGATTGGTCATGTCGACTGTCCAACGCAAAGAATTTGCGGGCTTGCAGACCGGAATTCCCAGTCTTCACCCGTGGCTGGTCTGGCTTGCCCGAACTCTACCCAATCGTGTCACCAGCGGCATCGCCATGTTGGTGTCCGTGGCTGTCATCACCATCAGCGATGTTGCGTCAGCGCAGGGTGCGGCCGTTGCCGCACCGCCCGTGACGGTCGCGGCCCCCGTTTCGCGCTCAGTTGAGCAGTGGGACGAGCACACCGCGCGCATCGAACCATTGGCCCGGGTTGAGATCCGGCCGCGTGTCTCCGGCCAGGTGATGGAGGTACATTTCCGCGATGGCGCCCCGGTTCGCGCCGGCGAACTCCTGTTCACCCTTGACCGGCGGCCTTTCCAGATTGCGGTGACGAGCGCCCGCGCCGAGGTCGCGCGCAACGAGGCGCGGGCGGATGTCGCCGAGCAGCAGGTCAACCGCTATGCGCCCCTGGTCGCACAGCGCTTCTCCTCCGAGGCCGACATGGACAACCGCCGCAGCACGCTGCGCGAAGCCCAGGCTGGCCTTGCCGCCGTCTGCGCTGCACTGCGCCAGGCGGAGCTCGACCTCGAGTTCTCGGAAATCCGCGCCCCGCGCGCGGGGCGCATCAGCGACCGCCGGGTGGATGCCGGCAACCTCGTCCAGGAGGGCACGACGCTGATGACCACGTTGGTCTCACTCGACCAGGTCTATGCCGTCTTCGACGCGAGCGAGGCGCAATACTTGCGCTACGCCAGGGCCGCTGCTGGCGGCATGCGGCCCGACGGCACCCAGGAGGGCACGCCGGTGCAGCTCCGTCTGCTGGACGAGACAGAGTTCTCCCACGCGGGCCAGCTCGATTTCGTGGACAGCGTCTTCGACACGCGCAGCGGCACCATTCGCGGCCGCGCCCTGGTGCAGAACCCTGGTTTCCTGTTGACCCCAGGCGGTTTTGCCCGGCTGCGCCTTTTCGTCGGCAACAGCACCTCACTGCTGGTGCCCGACGCCGCGATCCTGGCCGACCAGGGCGGGCGTATGGTGCTGACGGTGACCGAGCAGGGCATCGTGACGCCGCGACCGGTGCAGCTGGGCACTTTGGTGGATGGGCTGCGTGTCGTCCGATCCGGACTGACACCCCAGGATCGCGTGATCATCGGCGGCCTGCACCGTGTCCGCCCTGGTTCACCGGTGACGGCGCAAGCAGGCCACATCGGCCCCGCGCCGCTGGCCACGGCCGACTGACCGGCACCGGAGCACAACGAAACTCGAAGGAGCTGGCCGCAACTCGGCCGGCCCAGGCCGTCCCCGCACCCATCGCGCCCACCTCGGCGCGAAGCCCGTCGCATCGTGCAGCCTGCATCTTTTGGTGCGGCGCACACGCTGGGCGCTTGAGGATACACGATCATGCGCCTCGCCCGCTTCTTCATCGACCGCCCGGTCTTTGCCGCGGTTATCTCCCTCGCCATCACGTTGGTCGGCGGAATCGCCGCGACGCGGCTTCCTATCGGCGAGTTTCCAGAGATCGCGCCGCCGACCGTGCAGGTCACCGCCTTCTACCCAGGCGCCTCGGCGGAAACGATCGCCTCGACCGTCGCCGGGCCGCTAGAGCAGGAGATCAACGGCGTGGACGGGATGCTGTACCTGTCCTCGCAGTCCACCGGCGACGGGCGCGTGGCCATCAGTGTGGTCTTCCGCCAGGGCGTGGACGTGGATCAGGCGCAGGTGCTGGTGCAGAACCGCGTCGCCATCGCCCAGCCGCGCCTGCCGGAAGATGTCCGTCGCCTGGGCGTCACCGTGAAGAAGGCATCGCCGGACTTCCTCATGGTCGTGCACATGCTCTCACCCGATGGCAGCCGCAGCCCGGAATACGTGTCGAATTACGCGACACTGACCATCAAGGACCGTCTGGCGCGGCTGGAAGGTGTGGGCGACACCCAAATCTTCGGCGCGCGCGATTATGCCATGCGGGTCTGGCTGGACCCCGACCGCGTGGCCGCTCGCGGCCTGTCGGCGGGTGACGTGGTGGCCGCCTTGCAGCGCGCCAACGTTCAGGTCGCCGCCGGCGCGATCGGCCAAGCGCCGCGGGCCGCTTCGGCCGGCGCATTCGAAATTTCGGTGCGGGCGCAGGGACGGCTGGCTTCGCCAGAGGAATTCGACGAGCAGGTGATCGGAACCGGCGCCGGCGGCGCGTCCATTCGCCTGCGCGACGTGGCGCGGACGGAGATCGGTGCCAACGACTACACCATCAACGCGCTGCTGGATAATCGCGTAGCCGTCGGCATCGGTGTCTTTCAGCGGCCGGGCAGCAATGCGCTGGCGACGGCTGCCGCCATCCGCTCCACCATGGAGGAGGTTGCGCGCGCCTTCCCCGCCGGCC
Organism: Planctomycetota bacterium; assembly: GCA_031425255.1. Taxonomy (GTDB): domain Bacteria; phylum Planctomycetota; class UBA11346; order UBA11346; family UBA11346; genus BOG-1363. Next base: position 4,489 of record JANPIY010000232.1, on the reverse strand, counting down.
TCTCCTACGAGATCGCCTATGACCCGACGCGCTTCATCGCGCAGAGCATGGAGGCGGTGCTGCACACCTTCGTCGAGGCGGTGGCGCTCGTCGTTCTCGTCGTCGTGCTGTTCCTGCAGAACTGGCGCGCGGCGGTCATCCCGCTGCTGGCCATCCCAGTGTCCATCATCGGAACCTTCGCGGTGCTGCTAATGCTGGGCTTCACGCTGAACTCGCTGACGATGTTCGGCTTGATCCTGGCCATCGGCATCGTGGTCGACGATGCGATCGTGGTGGTGGAGAATGCCGAACGTCACATGGCGGATGGTCTTTCGCCCTTGGAGGCCGCGCGCAAGACGATGGACGAAGTGGGCTTCGCCCTCATCGCCATCGCGCTCGTCCTGGTCGCGGTCTTCATTCCGACGACATTCATCAACGGCATTTCCGGCGCCTTCTACCGGCAGTTCGCGGTGACGATCTCGGTGGCAACCGTGATCTCTGCCATCGTGTCGCTGACGCTCTCACCGGCGCTTGCTGCACTCCTGCTGAAGCCGCATGGGCATGGCAAGCCGAACCGGCTGTTCCTGCCGATCACGCTGTTCTTCCGTGGCTTCAACTGGTTCTTCGATAAGTTGTCCTTCGGGTATGGCGGGCTGACACGCAAGCTGGTGCGGCTGCCGGTCATCCTGCTGATCCTCTACGCCGGCCTGCTGGGCGCGACGGCGCGCCAGGTACTGGTGACGCCCACGGGCCTGATCCCGCCGCTGGATCGCGGCTACATCATTGCCGCCTTCCAGCTGCCGCCAGGCTCCAGCTTGAGCCGTACGGATGCGGTGATCCGGCGGGCGTCCGAGACGATCGCCACCGTGCCGGGCGTGGCCAATTCCATCGCTTTCGTCGGGCTGGACGGCGCGACGCTGACCAACGCGCCCAATACCGGCGTGGTCTTCGCCGGGCTGCGGTCCTTCGAGGAGCGGACGCAGCTGGGTGTCACCGGGGGTGGCATCCTGGCCGACCTTCGACGCCGGCTGACGGGCGAGGACGCGGCGCTGGTGTTGGTCATCCCTCCTCCTCCGGTACCCGGCATCGGCACGGGGGGCGGCTTCAAGCTGATGATTCAGGACCGTACAGGCCAGGGTCCGCAGGCGCTCGAACGTGCCACGCAACAGGTGTTGGGCGCAGCGAACGGTACGCCGGGCATGGCCTTTGCCTTCAGCTTGTTCAACACCGCGACACCGCAGATCCAGGCGGATATCGACCGGCCCAGGGCGGAGATGATCGGCTTGCCGATCTCACGCATTCACGAGGCCATGAGTATCTATCTGGGTTCCGCCTTCGTGAACGACTTCAACCTGCTGGGCCGTACCTGGCGGGTGACGGCGCAGGCTGACCAGCAGCACCGCATGTCCATCGAGGACATCGCGGCCCTGCGGGCACGGACGGAGGGCGGGGCCATGGTGCCGCTGGGCAGTGTGGCCACTTTCCGTGAAACCGCCGGGCCCTATCGCGTGCCGCGCTACAACCTGTTCCCGGCTGCCGAAGTTCAGGGCGCTGCCATTCCCGGCTTCTCCAGTGGGCAGGCAATCCAGGCCATGGAGCAGGTGATGCGCACGGCGTTGCCCGAAGGCTTCGGATACGAGTGGACCGAGATCGCCCTGCAGGAAACAACTCAAGGAAACACCGCACCCATTGCCTTCGGCCTGGCCGTGGTCTTCGTGTTCCTGGTGCTGGCCGCAATGTACGAGAGTTGGCTGCTGCCGCTGGCGGTTGTGTTGATTGCGCCGATGTCGGTGCTCGCCGCACTTCTGGGCGTGCAACATGCAGGCCTCGACAACAACGTGCTGGTGCAGGTCGGCCTGGTGGTGCTGGTAGGCTTGGCGGCGAAGAACGCGATCCTGATCGTGGAATTCGCCCGTGCCGCCGAGCATGGTGGCATGACGCGATGGGAAGCAGCAGCGGCGGCGGCCCGAACCCGCCTGCGACCGATCCTGATGACGTCGCTGGCCTTCATCCTAGGCGTGCTTCCGCTGACGGTGGCGACAGGGGCCGGGGCCGAGATGCGTCAGAGTCTGGGCGTCGCGGTGTTCTACGGCATGTTGGGCGTGACGATCTTCGGCCTGCTTTTCACGCCGGTCTTCTACGTGGTCGCGCGGAAGTTTGCTGGCAGCGGGAAGGCTCACGACACCAGATCTGAGCAAGACAACGTTGTTGGGCGCGAACATGAGGGCTCGCATTCTGTTGATCGGCCACTCGATTGGCCGGGGAAGCGTGGACGGGTCACATGAAATTGGCGTCCTTCGCCATCCTTTCGTGCCGACGCCTGCCATGAGCATCGTCATCTATGTGTGTCGATCTCGATCAACGCGCCACACGCCTCACCCTAAGGCGGTAGCTGATCCATGAACCTCACATCTTCAAAAGGCTACCTGATGATTCATGGCCTCAGCAGCCAACTCTTAAAGCGACGACGAACACGAGCGAGCATGTGCCAAGTGGCTGCAGATCATCCCGTTGGGTGAAAGCTCCATCTTGCCTTCGATCGTCGCCCTTCTCAGGAGATCCTTATGAACATCGACGTCAACGTTTCCGCCGCCTCCAGCGGCATTCGCAACATCGTCCTGGTCCACGGCGCCTTCGTCGATGGTTCAGGGTGGGAAGGCGTCCACAACATCCTGACCCGCAAGGGATACAAGGTCACTACTGTTCAGAACCCGACGGCTTCGCTCGCTGACGACGTCGCCCACACGCGTCGGGCGATCGCGGAGCAGGAAGGGCCGGTCATGCTGGTCGGTCATTCCTACGGCGGTGTTGTCATCACCGAAGCCGGCACTGACCCGAAGGTGAAGGCTTTGGTCTACGTCGCCGCTTTCGCACCCGACGTGGGTGAGTCCGTGTCCTCGCTGATCGCCAACCCGCCGCTTGGCGCAGCGGTTCCGCCGATCCTACCGCCACAGGGGGGATACCTGTTCCTGGATCGGCAGAAGTTCTTCGCGTCGTTCGCTGCCGACGTGGACCCCGGAAAGGCCGAATTCATGGCAGCCTCGCAGGTGCCGTGGGGCGTCGAAGCGCTTTCGGGCGTCGTGACCGACCCGGCGTGGAAGCACAATCCGAGCTGGTACCTGGTTGCGACCGACGACCGGATGATTCCGCCGCCTGCGCAACGCATGATGGCGGCGCGCGCCCAGGCGCAGATCACCGAGAGCGGCGGTAGTCACGCCCTCTACGTCTCGAGGCCGGAGGTGATCGCAGACTTGATCGTGACGGCCGCTCAAGGGGCCTTGGTTTCGGCGAGCTAAAGCCGGAACGCTGAGCCTAGCAAGTTGAGGGGCGCGGAGCATGCAGGTGGGTCAAACCCGTCGGTGGTCCGCGCCTCGTCGCCTGCTACAAGTCTGAACGGCTTCAAATCGCATCTTCGAGTCTGATCCGACGCACAGCGCGCGGCGGTCGCGAGCTTTACCGGTGACTGCGCCGACATGGTTATGGCGGCCAACGAGGACGTGGCATGCAGGCACCGGCGCAACCGTCAGCACCACGCGCGCTGAGGCCAAGTGCCGACCGCGCCGGGCTGGCGTAAGGCAAGCTCGACCGTTTGGCGCGCGACACCCATGCCCTGCTTCACCCACAAGAAGGCTGCCATCGAGGTCATCCAAGGAGATGCTCGATGTCCCGATCCCAGGGTGGGACCGGGCTGTAAGCCTCGACCATGGCGTCGATGAGCGCCCGCAGCTTGATGGACGGCTGCTTGCTCCTCGCGAACACGACGGAGATCGAGCCTCCGGCCGGGGCGTAGTCCCGCAGGACAGGACGGAGGCTCCCGTTGAGCAGGTGTGGCGCCGCCATGAAAGTCGGGAGGATCACCAGGCCGAGACCGGCGAGCGCCGCTTCCTGCAACACCTCGCCGTTGTTGCAGCGCATGCGGTGCCCGACGCGGTAGGCTTCCACCTCGCCCGCATGTTCCAGCCGCCACATCAGGTGAGGTTCCCGGTGGCTGTAGTGCAGGCCGTCGTGCTCCTGCAACTCACTTGGGTTCAAAGGTACGCCACGGCGTTCCAGATACTCTGGGCTGGCACAGATCACGAGCCTCCTCGGCGCCACGCTGCGTGCGACGAGGCTGGAATCCCTGAGCTCGCCAAGGCGGATGGCACAGTCGTGACCTTCGGTCGTGATGTCGACGATCCGGTCGTCCAGGTCGAGATCCAGGACGAGCTGCGGATGCTGGAGCATGAGGCTGACCGTGAGAGCTTTCAGGTGAAGAGTGGCGAGCGAGGTCGGGACCGACACCCTGAGGACCCCCCTAGGTTCAGAAGCCTGCTCAACGAGACTCTCTTCCGCCTCTTTGAGGCCGTGCAGGAACTTCTGCACCTCGTCGTAGAATCCACCGCCGGCATCCGTCGTGCTTAATCGTCGAGGATTGCGGTTGAGCAGCCGGACGCCGAGATGGTCCTCGAGTTCGGCCACGCGCCGGCTGACGTTAGACTTGGTCGTGCCCAGGCGCTCCGCCGCCGCGGAC
>JANPIY010000231.1:0-4001 GCA_031425255.1 Planctomycetota bacterium | reverse complement strand
GAACCCACAACGCGGCGAATGCCACCTTCACCGGACCGCTGACCACCACCACCTCCGCGCCGTTCATGCTGGGCAGCACCGAGGGCGGCGGTGAACGCTACACCGGCTCGCTCGACGAGGTGCGGGTCTACGACCGGGTGCTGTCGCGGGGCGAGATCCGCCTGCTGGCGGAGCAGGCGGTGCCGGTCCTCAGCGGCTTGCATGGTGATGCTCCGGCCGCCACCGAGGACGGCGCAGCGGTCGCCCTCGATACCGGCGCAGCCGCCAGCGTCAGCGACAGCGACGACGTGGTCTTCGCGGGCGGCCGCCTGCTGGTCGACAACGTCACCGCCAGTGGCGGCGGCACCATCTCCGTCGCCACGGTCGGCCTGATCACCACCAGCGGCGCCACCGTCAGCTATAACGGGAACGCCATCGGCAGCATCGACGGCACGCTCACTGGCGCCGCCGGCGCCGACCTGCGCATCGATTTCACCACCGACGCGGCGACGGCGACGGCGGTGAGCGCGCTGATCCAGGCCCTGCGCTACCAGGACACCCTGGGACCCGCGGGCGCGAGGGTGCTCGGTGTGACGCTGAGCGATGGCGTCTTCACCTCGGCCACCGCGACGGTGACGGTGGCGGTGACGGCGGTGAATGATGCGCCGGTGGTGGTAGCGAACACCGGCGTGACGGTCGCCAGCGGCCGCAGCGTGACGGTGACACCGACCCAGTTGCTGGTCAGCGATCAGGACCACACCGCTGCACAACTCACCTACACCCTGACCGCGATACCCGCACACGGCCACCTGCGCCGCGCCCTGGTCGCGCTGGGCGTGAACGACACCTTCACCCAGGACGACGTCGATCAGTTCCTGATCAGCTATGAGCACGGCACCCTCAGTGAGGTCAGCGACGGTTTCACCTTCACGCTGTCGGACGGCGCGGGCGGCACGCTGGGCGCGACGCCGGTGGCCATCACCGTCGCGGGCAGCGGGCTCACCGCGGGCCTGGTAGCGTGGTGGAAGTTCGACGAGACCAGCGGCACCAATGCCAGCGACTCGTCGGGCAACGGTCACGCGGGGACCCACGTTAATGGCCCGCAGCCCGTCACCGGTCGCCTGAATGGCGCCCTGGCCATGACCAGGGCGGCGCAGCAGCGGGTGACGGTGCCCTACCACGCGAACTTCGCCCTCGCGACGTTCACCGTTTCGGCTCTGGTCCGTCCCGGCGCAGCGACGGCGGAGTACGGCATCCTGGGTACACGCACCGGCGCCGACCACACCTTCGATGTCAAATGGGAGGACGATCGCATCCACGGCGACCTCGGTGACGGCACCACCTGGCTCTCCACTGCCGTCGATGTCAGTACGGCGCAGGGTGGTGCGTTGACGCCTGGGACCTGGTACCTGGTGACCTATGTCATCGACAACGCGACCCAGTCCGCCCGCCTCTTCGTCGACGGTACGCTGCGCGCCACCGTGGGATTCACCGGTGTCCCGCTGTTGATGCGTCCGGACCAGACCATGACCATCGGCAATAGCGGTACCTATCCGCCCGTCGACGAACATGCCGAGGGCGCCTTCGACGACGTGCGCATCTACAGCCGCGCGCTCACCAGCGGCGAGGTCCGCACCCTGTATCAGCAGGCCATGCCGGTGATCGCCGGACTGGGCGGTGATACGCCGACGCATGTCGAGAACGCCGGCGCGGTCGCGCTCGACACCGGCGCCGACGCCGCTCTTGCGGATCCCGACGACCTCACCTTCGCCGGCGGCGCGTTGATGGTGGAGAACAGCAACGGCGCGGTCGACGACCTCCTGAGCGTGGCGCATATCGGCACCGGTGCCGGCCAGATCGGCGTCAGCGGCGCGACCATCAGCTATGGTGGCGCGGATTTCGCGAGCATCGATGCGGTCGACAGCGGCGCCGCCGGTGCCGACCTGCGCATCACCTTCACCACCCGCACGGCCTCGCCCGCTGCGGTGGGCGCGCTGCTGCGTGCGCTGCGGTTCGCCAATCCCTCGGAGACCCCGCTGGCGACTGCACGCACGCTGCTCGTCACCGTCAGTGACAACACCTATGCCAGTGCCACCGCGACGGTGACCATGGGGATCAGCTCGGTCCCCGACCTGCTCGCTCGCCTGACGCTCGACGCCGATGGCGATGGCCACCTCGACACCATCCGCATCACCACCGATCAGGCCCTGGACGACGATTTCAGCGCCATGACCGTCGACGTCGCGGGCTATACCACCGGCACGCCGGTGACCGGCGACCTCGGCAACGACGCGATCTTCGAGGTACCGCTCAACGAGGTCGTGGCTGGCGACACGGGGGGGACGCCGGCAGTGCGTATCACCGCCAACACCTCGCTGCATGGTCAGGCCAGCACCACCCTGGTGCCGGTCGAAGGTGCGGGCACCGCCGCTGTCGACGGCGCCGCGCCCGTGCTGCTGACGGTGGCGTGGAGCGAGGGTGGCGCGGGCGGAGTGAGTGCCGGCGACACCGTGGCGCTGACCTTCTCTGAGAGCGTGACGGTCGCCGGCATGGTTCCGGCCGATCTCGGCCTGCCGGTCGCCGGTGACACCCTCGATACCACCACCATCGCGGACCAGGTCGGCGCGATCGTCAGCATGACGCTCGCGGGCGCGCCGCGCCTGAGCCCGGGTGGTGTCTATGACAGCTCGACGCTGGTCAGCGGTCGGCCGAGCGGCCTGTTCGTCGCGGATCCACTGGTGGTGACCGACGCGGTCGGCTTGCATCCCGCCACCGGCAACGCCGCCGACGCGCGCGATGTGAGCGGGAGCGATCTGCTGGCCATCGCCTGGGTCAGCGGTGGCACCGCGGCCAAGACCTGGGCGCTCGGCCCCAGGGCCCTCGGCAGCATCGCCTATACCACCACCTCCGGCCTCGATCTGGCCCTGCGCAACGTTGGCGACACCACCGCGGACCTCGAGATCGCGGTCACCGCTTCGGCGCCCAGTGGCTGGCTGCCGGCGGCCGCGGCGGGGAGCGATGCCTTCCTGCTCAAGGCCGACAACGCTGGTCTGCCGGCGGGCGACCCGAGCGATCCGGCGGCTTACGAGCTGATCCTCGGCACCACTGACCAGGGGCTGGCCACCGCTCTGCGCTCGGGCCTGAGCAGCGATCTCGAACTCTACCTGCGACTCCCCACCGCCATCACCAGCGGCGGTGGCGTGCAGCAGACCACCACCGTCACCATCACCGCGACGTTGCCGCCATGATTCCGCCGGCCCGCTTCGCCGCCCATTTCGAGATCCACTCCCTGCACCTCTTCATCCCCACTACGACGAACCTGGGAACCATCACTATGAAACGCCTCCTCCACCCGTGCCTGCTCGCGCTCCTGGCATTGACGCTCGGCATGCCGCGCGCCCACGCCGCGACGTCGCTCGACGTCAACATCACCTTCACCATCGCCGACATCATCGCGGTGCAGTGGAACGACGACACCACCGCGGCCAAGACCTGGGCGCTCGGTGCGGTGACGCTCGATACCGTCTACGAGACCGTCACTCCCGATGGGACCTGGGCTGGAGGCCCGCTGTCGATCGAGAACGTCAGCACCCAGACCAACACCACCGTCGACATCGATCTGCAGATCGTCGCCGATCCCGCCGGCTGGACCGACAGCACCGCCAACGGCGCCGACACCTACGTGGTGAAGTCGAAGCTCGGCGCCACCAGCGTCGCCGACCTCAACTCCACCGGGTTGGTGGTACGTACGGGGACCGCGCTGGTGGATTTCGTCAACAATCTCGCCAATGGCGGCGATTCGGGCGAGATCGATCTGCAGCTCGAACTGCCCGACACCATCACCACGGGCGCCGGGGCGGCCCAGACCATCACCCTGCGCTTCACCGCCACGGTCGCGAACTGATCACGGCGTCCAGGAGCTCCGCAATGTTCACCGTCACGCGACATCTCACCCTGCTGCTGCTCGCGGCCGTCACGGCTCACGCCGGTGAAGGCATCGGCATCGGGCCAGCGTTGGTGCT
>JANPIY010000230.1:0-2961 GCA_031425255.1 Planctomycetota bacterium | reverse complement strand
AGCGGTTATCAAACCAGCCATGATGGTCAGGGCCCCGTATCGGCGTGGATTCCTCGCAGCGAGCAGGGCGAGGGGGTACAGCGCCAATGGCCCGATTGCCAGATAGAGGAGTGTGACAAAAAGGTCGTAGCCATGCATGCTGGTGATTGCAGGTATACCGTAGCCAACGGTGCCCCAGGCTGCGGTTCCTAGGAGGGCGATGATTCCAAGGCATTGCCAGATCATCCGTGGCCAAAATGGTGCGCGTTTCATCAGTGATGATTCTTCCCGTGCTTCCAGGCCCGGCTGGCGATGAGGATGTGGATTCATAACGGGAGAGTCTGGATATAAAATCATGAAAAATGGAGCGCCAATTAAAGTGGCCACTGCAGCAGGGTGATCTGCCAGATGCCAGATGCTGTCCGTGTCGCGATCGCGATCGACCCGGAGATACCTCACCGACGTTTCCCGATGACCCGATGGTCGCTTCACCTGAGTCCCGCAGGGACGCCCAACGTCCAGCCCAGCACTTCCAGTGCTGGGAAAGCACGATCACAAGCGGTCAGTCCCGGAGGGACGCCGGCGCTCAGGAGGTGCTTCAGCACCGACAGGTGGCGGGTGTAGATCGCCCCGATGGCGATTCGACCTGTACCGAACGTCCCTCGAGGCCGGCGCTGAAGTGCCGCCCCAAGCGACAGCGTCCCTCCGGGACTTCCCTGATTTTTTTCGCCATTTTCCCAGCACTGGAAGTGCTGGGCTGGACGTTGGGCGCCCCTGCGGGGCTCACGATAAGACTCCGTCTTCAGCGTCTTGGCATTCGCGTTGTCCGACTTATGGGTAACGAGCACCCATTTAGACCGGGAGAAGGCTGACTTGAAATGGAGGAGGAGCATCTCTCCGATCAGCTCGTCCGTGCGCAGCGGCGCTGCGCATGTTCCGGAGACACCGAGCGCTCGTGCCGCTGCACCTGCATGCCGGGTCCTCCCGGCGCTCGCCTGTCCACGGTCGGCCCCCGCGGCATGCGGCTGGAACGCGGACCTATCTCTGCCAGTCGTCGGTGCGGAACGGCGCGGCGGGCAGGCCTTGCTGGTTGAAGAGACCGGCTGCAGGCGAGTCGCGCCAGGCGTAGCGCAGCGCGACGGGCTCCGGGACGTCGGGGCTGCTGACGAACACCGTGGTGCACGCCTGGTTGAACTCGGCGAGCGCGGGTTTGAAGACGCGATCGGCGCCAGCGAGTTCGAAGCCCTGCAGGGTTGGCAGCGGACACTTCAGCGGGTGATAGCCGTGCGTGCTATCGACCGGGGTGAAGCTGACGCGGTAGCCCGTGCCTTCGCGCGCCGCCTGTTTGAACACTGGACCGCGATCGATGATCTTCTGCCCGTAGGTGTTGGCGAGGGCGATGCGTGCCAGGCGGCGACCCAGGGGATGTTTGCGCCCGGGATGGATGTTGGGGCTGTCGCCCATGTCGATGGCCACCGCCTGTCCGGTCGCGGGCAAGGCGAGCGCCTTCGACTGCGCCTCGCGCATGTACGCCATGCCGGTACCCGTGGTGCTGCCGTGATCGGCGAGTTGGACCCAGTAGAACGGAAAGTCGCCCTGGGCGAATCGGCGGCGCCAGCCGCTGATCATGGCCGGAAAGACGGTGCTGTATTCGACATGGTTGCCGACGTTGCCTTCGCCCTGGTACCAGATGACCCCACGCAGGGCACAGGGCTCGAGCGGACGCATCATTCCGTTGTAGAGCATCGAGGTGGAGAACTGATCATTCGGGCCGCCGGTCAGGCCAGCCCAACTCTCCGCGGGACGCTGCGCGGTGAAGGATGTGCCGGCAGTCTTGGCCGCGGCCTGGGCGGCTTCCCAGGCTGCGATCTCGGCGTCGAGCTTGGCTTTCAAGGCGGGATATGCAGCCCTCTCCTCGGCGGTGATCTTGGCCCAGAACTTGGAGGTCGCCTCGATGGTGCGATCGTTGGCGAGCGTGTCGGGATCCACCCACGCCCTGATGGTGCTGCCGCCACGCGTGGTATTGATGATGCCGACCGGGACATTGAGCGCCTGGTAGAGATCGAGCGCGAAGTAATAGCCGATGGCGGAGAACTTGCCGGTGGTCTCCGGCCCCGCAACTTTCCACGCGCCAGAGCCGGTGCGCAGCGGAGTCGGCGAGAGCTGCTTGTCGACTTGGAAATGGCGGATCATGGGGAAGCGCGCCGATGCCGGGATATCGAGGGAGCCGTCGTAGGACTCATCGACGTGCATCTCCATGTTGGATTGGCCGGACGCGATCCACACCTCGCCGACCAGCACGTTGCTGCGGGCGATGGTGTTCTTACCCGCGATCACCAACGTACCGGGCGTCGAGTTGGCCGGCAGCGCGGGCAGGTCGACCCGCCAATCGCCGCTCGCCTTCGTCGTGGTCTTCACGGTGTGGCCGGCAAAGGTGACCGCGACCTCCTCCCCCGCGTCGGCGGTGCCCCAGACCGGGATCGGCTTGTCGCGTTGCAGCACGGCATTGTCGGCGAAGAGGTGCGACGGAACCACGGCGGCGGGCAGCGTCGGCGCCAGGACGAGCATCAGCAGACAAGCGTGAAGGCGGGGCATGGAGGCTCCTTGGGGTAGATGGGCGGCACGCGGTCGGAAGATGAGCGGCCGGAGTCGATGATCGGAGATGCCATTGCGGCGACGGACGCCGAAGTGACCGGAAAGTTCAAAGCGCCCCAGGCCGGCGTCCCAGGTGAGATGCACGCCGGGCCTGTGGGCCTGCACGCCCGCGCCAGGGACGATCGCGCGTCCAGGTCAGCGCGTCCCCATGAGAACGCTTTCGCGGTGCCGGATGGGCGCCTCACGGATCCACGTCACCGCTTCCCGGAAGCGATCCCTGGGCGCAGCACGGAAAAGACAGGCTCCTCGGCGAGATGAGTGGGTTGTGAAACTGCAAGCACCTGGTCCGCGCTGGGGATCAATCGGAGAAAGGCTGGCCGCAGAGAC
>JANPIY010000229.1:0-2025 GCA_031425255.1 Planctomycetota bacterium | reverse complement strand
CTGCACCCACTGATCACGCCGAAGAACCTTTTTTTCTCTTCAGCGACCCTTCCCCAACTCCACATCGATGCCCTGAGCCAGGGTGGCGACCTCGCTTTCCACATCGGCGATGGTCGCACGCGTGACGGTCTTCTCGCGGGTGAAACCGACGTGATCGCGCCACCCGTTCGAGCGTACCTCGCGCCAGCGCTTGATCTGGGCGAAGAGCGGATCACCGGTGATGGTGACGACTCCCTGCGCGAGATCAGCCCCGACGCTGGGATATCCCAGGCCGGTGAGCAGCAGATCCGTCATCAGCAATTGCCCCTGATCGTTCGGGTGGATGCCATCGCCGCTGAAGGCGAAGGTGGGTTCGCTGATCCGCCGTCGGGCGACATAGGCGGTCATCGGTCCATTCAGATCGATCACCCGCGCCGAGCTCGCCGGGAGCGTCAGTTCCCACTGGGCGAAAGCTTCCAACACGCCGCCATAACCCGCGAAGGGAGCCTTGTAGCTGTAATCCGCCGCGCCCGCCGGCCGCAGCTTGGCCAGCACCGGTTGCGGATCGAATGGCGGCGGGGTCAACAGGATGACCACCGCACCGTGCGCGCGGCTCTGGTCGATCAGGGTGGTGATGCCTTGTTGGAACGCCTGCCGACGCACCTCGCCCGGCGGGTGATAAATACCGTCGTTCATCCCATAACAGGCGACGACGACCTGCGGCTTGATGCGTTCGAGCGCGCGTCCCAGGCGTTCGTGGACACACGGACGGGGAAAGGGGTGATCCTGCTCCGACAGCCCCGAGACGGTTTCGCTCGCCAGGCCGATGGCGATGAGGTCAGGGAGACGTCCGTGGGTGCGCCCCAGGCGTTGCGCCAGATAGGTCACATAGGTGCCGGCATGGGTGATGCTGTCGCCTAGGACCAGGACCCGCCCCCGCATCAGGACGTCGTCCACCGCCGCGGCGGCCGGTAGCGCAAGTGCCAACGACAGCAGCAGGAGACGCGAGGCCGAGTGGCGATGGAAGGTGCGTTGCGTCATGGGTTCTTCCGTCAGGGGCGAGGAGATACCCCTCCCCGCGCCCTGGTGTTGGCTTCCCTCTGGTCCTACCGGACGACGAGCGCGTTCCTGGCGTGGTTCACACGCGGCAACCTTGGACAAGCGCAGCGGAAGCGATGCCTGCCACATGCCGTGTGGAGCATCGGCTACACTTCCGCCATCATGTCTGAACCCCGCACTCCGGCGCATCGCTACGGTGTCGCCACCATCGCGATCATCGCGGGCGTCGTCGTGCAGCTCACCTGCCATCACCTCGTGGGGGCGACACCACCCTCGGCGGCGGTGTTCCTGCTCGGGATCGGCTTCAGCGCCTGGTACGGCGGCTTCCGCCCAGGACTCCTGGCGATGCTCCTGGCGGTGCCGGTGGGCGATCTGCTCAGTGTCCTCCTCGATACCGGAGCCACCCCCAGGACACGTTTCGTCGACAGCGCCGCCGTGGTGGTGGTCGGCCTGCTGACCAACGCGATGATGCTGTACCGCGAGAACCAGGCGCGCCTGGTCATGGAGCGCCGCCAGGACGCCGACGAGCGCCGGCGCACGGCCGACCACCTCACGCAGGAACGCCACCGCCTGCTGATGTTGATGGAGCACTCGCCCGATCGCATCTATTTCAAGGATCTGCAATCGCGCTTCGTCGTCATCAGCCCATCGATGGCGCAGATGTTCGGGTATGAGCGGGTCGATCAGGTCATCGGCAAGACCGACTTCGACATCTTCACCGAGGAACACGCCAGGCCGGCGTTCGAGGATGAACAGCGCGTCATCCGCACCGGCGTCGCGATGATCAACAAGGAGGAGAAAGAGACCTGGCCGGACGGTCATGTGTCCTGGGCGTCGACCACCAAGGTCCCCTTCTGCGATCCACACGGCACCATCGTCGGCACCTTCGGCATCTCGCGCGACATCACCGAGGGGAAACGGATCGAGGAGACCCTGCGCCAGGCCAAGGCGACCGCGGAATCGGCGAATCTCGCGAAGAGCAACGGT
>JANPIY010000228.1:0-10055 GCA_031425255.1 Planctomycetota bacterium | reverse complement strand
GCCAGCAGTCCTTCGCGGCCTTTGCGGCTTGGCGGTGAAAAATCCTCCCACCTCGGGGGCTCTGTCCTTCTGCCAGCACTCCTTCGCAGCCCTGGAGTTGGTCATTCCCACAGGCCATGCTCCCCGCCCTTCTTGCCTCCTCAGTGGTGAACGGTGTGCTGCCTGCCCCATGCGCATCACCGACGCCCTCGACCTGCATGCCCTCCAGCGCCCGACCGCGCTGGCGGTGATCGATGGTCAGACCCGACTGGATTGGGGGTCGTTGCGCAGGGCCGTCGATGCCGAGGCGGCGCGCCTGGTCGCGGCGGGTTTGCAGGTGGGCGATCGGGTCGCCGTGCGTGGTCATGATGGCGCGGCGACCCTGGTCGCTGCGCTCGCGGTCCTGCGCGCCGGTGGCGTCCACACACCGGTCGACCATACCCTGGCCGATCCCGAGGTCGCGAGTCTGATCGTCACCCTTGAGACGCCCTGGCGGATCGAGGTGGCGAAGGGGGCACAGGTCGGCGACGCCGTGGAGTTCACGCCGACCGGGAGCGGACGCAGCGTCGACCCGCTGGGTCCCGGCATGAGCGCCTTCCTGCGGCTCTCGAGCGGCACCACCGGCGCGGCCAAGGGCGTGCTCATCAGCCACCTCAGCCTGGGTGCGCGCGTCGTGGCCGCCAATCGCGGCCTGAGCCTGGGCGCTGATGATCGGGTGCTGTGGCTGCTGCCGATGGCCTACCACTTCGCGGTGTCGATCCTGCTCTACCTGGTCCACGGTGTGACCATCGTCTTCGGCAATGCCCTGCGGGCGAGCAGCACCGCCGCCATCGCGCGAGAGCACGCGGTGACCTTCGCTTACGGCAGTCCCTGGCACATCCGCCGATTGGCCGAGCTGCCGACCGGCCACGACCTGCCGTCGTCGCTGCGGCGGGTGGTGTCGACCACTACTGCGCTCGATGCCACCGCCGCCGAGGACTTCCGCCGGCGGCATGGTCTCGGCGTCTCGCAGGGCCTGGGGATCATCGAGGTGGGATTGCCCTTCGTCAGCGCCGGCGCCCTGGGCGAACGCCCAGGCGACCTCGGGCCACCACTTCCCGACTACCGCGTCGATCTGCTCGATGAGCAGGGGGAGTCTGTGGATGCCGGCCCAGGGGAACTCGCGATTGCCGGTCCTGGCCTCTTCGACGCCTACCTCATGCCTTGGCGACCACGCGATCAGGTCTTGCTACGCGGTGCATTCCGTACCGGTGATCGCGCCGAGCGCTTACCGGATGGCGGCATCCGCCTGCTCGGTCGCCTCAAGGACGTCATCAACGTTGGTGGCGTGAAGGTCTTCCCGCAGGAAGTCGAAAGCGTCCTGCACGCACATCCATGGGTAGCGCTCAGTCGCGTGCGGCCGGCACCGGATGCGCGCCTGGGGGAACAGGTCCACGCCGAGGTGCAGCTCCATCCCGGCCACGCGTCAGTGGCCGTGCATGATGAGTTGTCGGCGTGGTGCGCGGAACGCTTGGCGCCGCTCAAGCGGCCGGCGGCTTATACGGTGGTCGAGCGTCTGGCCATGACGGCGAGCGGGAAGGTGGTCCGCTGATCAGGACGGTCTGAGCGGCTGCCAGGCCCGAGGCTCGCCGCCCTACTCGGGCTTGTCATCCTTCTTGACGTCTTTGGCTTTCTTGTCCTTCTTCGGTCCCGTCCCAGGGATCTGCGGCGCCGGCGCGCTCCCATCGCGCAGGCGGTTGCAGGTATAGCACAGCAGCGTGTTGATCAGCTCCTCGCCATCGGTGCCCTTGATGCCCTTGAAGGTGAACTCGTAGACGTAGCCCGGCTTCAGGCTGTCGAGCGTCAGCGACCATTCCTTGCCGTCCTTGCCTGGCTTGATGGCGGTGACCACCGGCTTGCTGACGTCGTCGGTGTCGGCGCCATAGGCCTCGTGGTATTCGTAGTAGTAGCGGCGGATGTTGAAGGCCTCGGGCGTGATGGTGGCGGGGTCGGCGGCCTTGGTGAAGCGCACGTCGAAACCATCCTTGCTCAGACTGAAGCCATGCACGTCCATCGGCACGGTTCCCTTCCAGGTGATCTTCTGGATGCCCTCGCCGCCGGCCCAGCTCAGGTGGGTCTGGCCGACGTAGAGCGTCCCGTCGGGCGCGAAGGCCAGGCGGTTGACGCCTGCGGTCAGTCCGGCCTTGTCGTAGAAGGGCAGGCCAGCGCCTTGCGTCACACCCGCGACCGTCTCGGGTAGCACACGCATGATGCGGCTGATGTTCATCTCGCCAACGAACACCTGATTGGCGTACGGACCGAACTTGCCGCTGGTGGTGTCTAGCAGCGGTTGGGTCGGAGAGTTGGCGAGGATCGATTGGGGAAAGAACATCGCCTCACGCGTGCGCAGCTGATCGAGTTCGGCGACCGGGACCTTGAGCGGGTTGCCCTTCGTCCAGTCCTTGCGCCAGACCAGGCTCGCCGGATGGCCATGAAAACCGCCATCGACGACGTGATGGAGCTTGCTGCTGCCGAGCCAGTCGCCCTGGTTGTCGCACACCAGCAGGCGTCCGTCAGCGTCGAAGCCCAGGCTGTTGGGCGAGCGCAGGCCACAGGCGAACGGCGTCATGGCGCCGGTCTTGCCATCGAGCTTGAGTACCCAGCCGCGGTACGGCACCGCCGAATACATGCGTCCGATCTTGCCTTTGGCCTCCTTCCAATTGTCGGTCACCTCGTTGTGGGTGACGCTGAGGTGGCGGAATTCGCCGCGCACCTCCTTCTCGACCTTGTCGCCGTTGCTCGCGACGTTGAGGCCGATGTAGAGATCGCCCTTGGCGTCCCGCGCCGGACCGAAGGCGAATTCGTGGTAGTTGCCGCTGACGCCGAAACCGTCGCACACGGTTTCATAGAGGTCGGCGCTGCCGTCGCCGTCGGTATCGGTCAGGCGCGTCAGCTCTGGACGCTGCATCACCAGCACCTCGCGGTCGCTGATCGCCAGCATGCCGAGCGGCTCATGCAGGCCAAAGGCGAAGGGATGCCAATGCTGATGCGCGGGATCCCAGGTCATGACCTCGCCGCGATGGAAGGCAGCCATCACCTTGCCGCTGGGCGTCACCGCCAGCGCGCCGACCTGCGGGTCGAGACCTTTGGGCAGCGGCACCTTCTCGATGCGGTAGTGGTCGCTGATCGCCGCTGCCGACAGCGTGATGCCGAAGGGGACGCTGAGCAGGCTGCCGGTGACGGCTAAGCGTGAGAGCAGGCGTGAGAGGCGGGTGATGCTCACTTGGCATCCTTTCCAACGGGCGCGGCGGCGGGCATGAGGGTGACGCTGAACGAGCGCGCGGCCTTCGCGGGCACGCTGAGCACGCCGTTGCTGAAGGCACCGGCGGCGCTGCTGAAGAGCGCCGATTGCGCGGTATCGACCTGATAGAACACCGGCTTGTCGCTATCGACCTGGAAACCGAGGGTCAGGCCCTTGCCGCCGCTCTGCTCCTTGACCAGTTCCTTCACCATCACGCCATCGAGGGTGTAGCGGAACTCGGGATAGCCCTGCACCAGGGCGTAGCCCTTGAAGGCGACCGTGGATTCCTTGCCCTTGGAGAAACGCAGTGGGTGCTCGGAGCCGGCGCTCCACACTTTGTCGCCGACGAGCTTCACCCGGCCGCTGCCGTTGCCTTTCCAATAGGCGCTCACATCGACGCCGGCGCCACGCCAGAGGTAGCGCGGTCGGCAATCGGCGGCGTCCCAGCACAGGTTGAGGTCGCCAGGGAGCATCACCGCCACCGAGACGGCGTTCGAGTCGGGCATGAACAGCCGGTAGAGATAGGGCCGCGTCAGCGGGAAGGCGTGGGGATTCGCCGGCTCCTTGGTCGCGGTTTCAGGGACCACGGCCGGCAGCGGCACGCCGACATACATGTCGCCGAACATGATCAACCCATGTCCGGGGTAAGTACAGACGTAGGGATAGATGCCCTTCTCCTGCGGGGCGCGGAAGGAGAGTTTGGCCGTGGTGTGCGGCTTGGTCTCGGGAATCGCCGCGATCACGTCGGCCCCGGTAGGGACGAAGCCGGTCTTGAGCCCTTCAGCACCCAACGCCAACGCCGCCGTGACCACGTCCATACGTTTGCCGGGCCGGGTGAAGACCAGGTTGTGCGGCATGTCGGTGGCATCGTCGTTGATGAATTCGATGGCGACGGTGGCCCCGGCCTCGACCGCGAAGCGCTTCACGTCGTACTGCAGGCCGCTGATGGCCTTGATGGTGATGGTCTCGGAGGCGGAAACGCCGGCGCTTGCCAGCAGCAGCACCGTGGCGGTCCACAGCAGGTGACGGACAGGGCAGAGCAGGGACACATGGGGGAGCACAGGGATCTCCAGCGGGGGGACGGTGAGCAGGATACCAACGGCGAGGCGCGCTCGTTGTCGGCGCTCCCATCGTGCTGCAACAGGATGTGCCGATCGAGCGGTCATGTCGTGTGGCTCGGGGCACCGGCGGCGCGCAATCGGTGCTGGACGCGCACTTCTGCGCTGAATCGGAACATGCAGGGCGTCGGTTGGCCGGCACCCTCGGCGCCCGGTCGCTCGGTCGTTCAACAACCACCACCTACCGGGGCTGGCGGGAATCTCTTCTGCGCTTTCGGGCGCCGCCTCGGCGCCTACAAGACCACGATGATCGAATTGTCCCAGATCGCCGCGTACCTGCGACTGAAGCAGGAGATCGCGTTCGCGATCAGCAAGCCCGACAGCGGTTTCCAGGAAAGCCGGCGCCACGTGTCCGAGGGTCTGGCACGCAGCATGACCATCGCCGGGGAGGAATGGACCTACAGCACCGCCAAGGGGGGCTACTCCTTCACCAATCCCAGACGCCGTTTCAGCGTCTTCGTCGCCGACGATCCCACCTGCGCCGCCACCTTCACCTCCCCAGAGCTGCTCGGCTACCTGCGCGCTTTCACCGCGCTCGAGGAGCTGAATCAACTGGTCATCGACATGTGGTTGACGCGCGCCGCCATGCGCGGCCAGGTCGCCGAGGCGACCGGCGGCTGGCGCCTGCGCGCGGGGTGAGCGCCAATGCTGTGAAGCCAAGATATTTGGCCGCAGAGGCGCAGAGGCGCAGAGACGAAAAAGACCCTGCTCTGCCTTCCTCTGCGTCTCCGCATCTCTGCGGCCGATTCTTCTGCGTCAGCCGAGTAGCCTTGGGGTGAGCGCTCTGCTGCAGAAGAACCGATCCCTCAGGTCGGCTCCGGCGCGCGACGCGCCAGCGCTGGCGTGATCAGCAGGCAGGCCACCAGGCAGCAGCTCATGCCGATCAGCAAGGTGCGCCCGAGCGTATGGATGGTGGGATGCTGGGCGCTGAGCAACGAGAGCATGCCGACGATGGTGGTGAGTGAAGCCACCAGCACCGGCGACAGGGTTCGCGCGCGCGGACTGTGCGTCAGGAAGACCGCGCTGTCGATGCCGATGCCACCGATGAAGGCGGCGGCGAGCACGGCGAAGGGGTCGAGCTGCAGCCCCATCCAGCCGAGCAGGCCGAAGGTCCACACCAGGGCGATGCCGGGTGGCAGGAGCTGGGCCATCACCGCGCGGACATTGCGTTCCAGCAACGATACCACCAGCAGCACCACCAGCACGATGGCGAGCGAGCGGCTGGCGAGATCATCGGCGACCACCGCGATGAGGGTGTGACCGATGTGTTCCCGGCAGGCCAGCCAGACCGGGGCGTCGGCCTCGCGATCGGCCAGGACCGCGTGGGCGCGCGCCACCTCCGCGGCCTGCAACTTCATCACCGGTGACGCCACCTGCCAACGTCCGTCATCCAGCTGGTTGAGGTAGCTGCCGATCATCAGTGCGACTGCTGATCCGTTCCAACTCTCGCGTGTGAGCGCCGGCACCGTCGTCACCGGGCGGTAGAGCGCGAGGGTGTCGGTGAAGGCCTGCACGCGCAGACCGTGTTTCTTTGCGGCCTCCTCCAGATGGGTGGCGAAGGTCAGGGCGTGCCGTTCCCAGAAGCGGTTCCAGCCGGCGATGTGTTCCGCCTGCGTGGCAGGGCCTGGGAGCAGCCGCTCCACCACGCTGGGAGCGAACCCGGCGCGGGTCCGCGCGTCGGCCACCTGATCGAGCGTGAGCCCGAGGTCGGCACCCTGGCCGACGAGGAAATCCGACGACGACAAGGAACCCCAGCGTCCGAGGAATGCTTCCAGCGCCGACCAGGTCTCCGGTCGGCTGCCGTCGTAGCTCTTGAGGTTGTCGTTGAAACTCAGGCGCATCAGCCCAGGGGCGAGCGCCAAGGTGATGAGTCCGGTGATCAGCCAGTTCGCCCATGGCCGCCGCTGGGTCGCCGCCAGCAGCGGCGTGCTGATGCGCAACCAGTGATCATGCGGCTTGAGCCGTGGCGTCAGGCGCGGTAGCAGCGTGACCGCCGCCAGCAGGGCGATGCCCAGGCCGACGATGACCATGATGCCGACGCAGCGGATCCCTGGGACCGAACTGGTGACCAGCACGGCGAAGGCGGAGGCGGTGGTGACCCAGGTGGTCAGCAGAGGACGCCAGACATTCGCTCCCTCGCCCGAGCGGATCGCCACCAGCACGTGCTGACCATAATCGACCGCAACGCCCAGCATGCCGGCGGCGAAGCCGAGCAGCGGCAATGGCACCTCCAGGCCGAGCAGCACCACTGCCGCCACGCCGCCAGCCATGCCCAGTACCGCCGGCACATGCAGCGCCAGCAACGCGCGCAGGTTGGGGATGAGTGAGAACAGCACCAGGCCGATGAGGGCGATGGCGAGGGGCATGCTGCTGCCCAGATCGCTGTACACCGCCGCCAGATTATCGCGGAAATGACGATAGGAGCCGATCGCCTCCAACGTCACACCCTGTGCCTTTGCGAGAGCCACCTCGGCATCGATGAGGTCCATCAAGGGGGCGGTCTGCGACATCGCCTGCGGATCGAAGGGCACCTCCAGCACCACCATCAGGTGGCGTCCATCCTGGTGGCGCATGAACATGCCGTCGCGTTCGGACCCGCCCAAGCCGCTCAGCAGTGGTTCCATGACCCGCCCGGTCAGCGCCAACAGATCGCGGCGCGCGGCGCTAGCGGTGAAGCTGTCCTCCGGCCGCAGCGCACGTTCCTTGAAAGCCTTGAGGTAGCCGTCGAGTTGGTCGCGCCCCAGGTGGGCTTCGATCTGCTGCAACAGATCTGGAGTCGCCAGCGCCGGCAGGTGGGCACGGATGACCTCGCCCGCGCGCGCCACGGCACCCGCACCACCACCATCGATGGGGGTGAGGCCATGAGTGGTCAAGATGCCGACCGCCCGGGTGAGCACCGCGTGCGCGGCGGAGTGTTCGCCGGCCGCTTCGAGCGCCAACACCCGGGTGGCGCCCTGACGGGCGTAGAAGTCCAGCTCCCGCACGAAGGCCGGATCGTTGCTCGGCAACATCCCGCGCAGATCCGGAGAATAACGGGCCTTGGCGGCGAGCACGCCGATCGCCACCGCCACCAGGCCCCACACCACGAAGATCACCCAGCGCCGGCCGCCCGGTGACGGTGGCGAAAGTGCGGCGGAAACAGGAGCGCTCACGGCCCGTTGAACCGTGCGGCCGGCAGTTCGACGCCCAGTTCCGGCGGGCTGAAACGATACTCGGTCCGATCATCACCGGCGGCGATCAGCGTCATGCTCTCCGGCGCGCTGAGGTCGGCGCGCCAGCGGATGCCGAGCGAGGTGATGTACTTGGCGAGGTCGGGGGTCTTGGGCGCGAACAACAGGTGAGGTGCGCCATCTGCGGCCGGGGTGATGGTGAAGAGCTCCTCCATGGCGCTCCAGTCGCCGTGCAGGAAGGCCTTCATCTGCGAGGTCAGAGAATTCACGCCTTGATCTTTCGCGGCGATGGTCTCTTCCCGGCCCTCGGCGCCGAAGCGGCGCAGGCGCCCGTCCCTGAACAGCAGCACCGATTTGCCGGTGTATTCCCAACGCACCGCTGCCAGTGGCCGGCTGATCTCGATCAGTCCAGGACTCACCACCGGTTCGTCGAGGATGGCGAGGTGTTTCTCCTGCACGAACGCCACCCGCACGGTGGTCAGATTCTTCGTCGCCGCATCGAGCGTGGCGAGGGAGAACGGTTCCGCCGAGGAGATCACGGCGGTGAGGAGCATGAGCAGGGCGAGGCGCATGGGCGCCGACGCTAGGCTGACTGAGGGGTTGCGCCACCCCAGGAGGTGGGCAGCTCCCACCAGCCGTGGCCAAGGCGGGACATCTCCGACTGCTTGGCATCGGACGGGCGAGATAGCGGATCTTCCTGGTCAGGACGCTCGGGCCGGGGCGGTCATTGATCCCATTTCCCAGGCGCCACCACCTTGCGGATGATCTCCTCGATCTCGTCGGTGGTCGGCGCGCTGTTGGTGTCCTCGGCAGCGGGCTTGAACAACGCACCGCCGCCACCGCTCTGATCACCGCCGCTCAATGCCAGCTCGGGCCCTGGGAAATCGCGGATGGCCATGGTCATGGAGCTGATGTCATACAGGCGCGTGACGCTGCCCTCGGTGATCGGCTGGTCAGAGATGAACAGCGCGCCATGGATGAAGCCCATGTGGGTATTGCTGAGCCTGGTCAACCAATGCAGGGCGTTCCCCAGTGACATGTCGCTGGCTTTGAGCGTGATGCTGGGCGAGCTGAGCGTCACCGCGGGGGCCACCACGATGTTCAGCCGGCTGGCCGAGCGCAGGAAGTCGACCACGTCTGCGAGGGGGGCGTCGCGGAAATCGAGGGTCACGCGTTGGTTGAGCCGGGCCGCCAGCGCACGGTCGACTCCTGCGCCGCCCGGTGCGGTGACCATCAGGGCATTACCCCAGCGGGCGATGCGGTAGGGCTCGTCCACTGCCGTGGCGAAAGTGGTGGTGGCGACCACGAGCAGGCCGAAGGCGAGGTGCTGATACATGGCGGACCTCCAGGGGAATGGCGGCATCCTGCCGATCCGCCCCCGCGCAGGGAAGCGACGCTTGGCGCGACCTGGTGCTGGCGTGATGCATGGCGGTCGCTGGACGCCCGACCGGGACCGCGGTCAGGAAGCGAGTTTCTGCGCCGCGGCGAAGATCTCGGCGACATGTCCGTCGACCTTCACTTTGCGCCATTCCTGGACGATCACGCCGTCGGCCCCGACCAGGAAGCTCGAGCGGATGATGCCCATGAAGGTTTTGCCATACATGCTCTTCTCGCCCCACACGCCGAGTTTCTCGGCCAGGACGTGGCCCTCGTCGGCGAGCAGGACGAAGTTCAGCTTCTGTTTGGCGATGAATCTGGCGTGGCTGCTCAGGGGGTCCGGGCTGATGCCGATCACCGGTACCCCGGCCTTGAGGAAGTCTGACTGCCGGTCGCGGAAGTCGCAGGCTTGAACCGTGCAGCCCGGGGTGGCGTCCTTGGGATAGAAGTAGGCGACCCAGGGGCGACCGGCGAGATCCTTGAGGCTCCAGGTCTTGCCATCGGAGCCTGGGAGTGAGAAGGCGGGGAACTTGGCCATGGAGGCTCCTGGGGATGATGGCTTGGCGACCACGGGAGCGACGCCAAGGGGAAAAATCCGGCCGCTCCGCAGGAGAGCTCCCCACGAGCGTTCTTCCGTGTGCTCAGCCGCTGGCGTCCACCAGCCGCCCCTTGTCGCACCACCCGCCGCCGCACCATGCGCCGACGGAGAGCCCATGTTGAATCGCAGCTTCATTTTCGCCAAATGCATGACCGAGGAATTGGAGCGCGTGTTGTGGAGCAAAGGTCTCATCACCTGGGAACTGGTGCGCAAACACACAGGCGACGCGGCCGAGATCATGGGCCAATCGCGCGCCATGAAACTGGTCGAGGCGATCGGTGAAGCGCAGCTCGCGATGGAGCGCAAGGACGTCGCCTGGTTCAAGGCCAACTGGCCTGAACGGGAACTGTGGCGGTTGTGGCAGGGCTACAGCCTGCTGCCGCGCATCGCCCTGGTCGACATCGAGACCACCGGGCTGACACCAGGCTATGACCAGATCACGGTGATCGGTCTGGCCGATGGCGCTGGTGCCAAGGTCTTCGTCGCCGGCCGGCCCATGGGCAGCGACGAGGTGCTCGACAAGTTCCGCGAGG
>JANPIY010000227.1:0-1527 GCA_031425255.1 Planctomycetota bacterium | reverse complement strand
GGGCCTGATCCTGGCCGACGTCAATCTGGGCCGTGGCGGCGATGGCATTACCGCGGTTCGGCGCATCCTGGAAAGCGTCGAAGTGCCGGTCATCTTTGTCACCGCATATCCCGAACGGTTGCTGACGGCGGAGGGCGTGGAGCCGGCTTTCATCATCAATAAGCCGTTCGACCGCATGACACTGGCGATCGCCACCTACCAGGCCATCTCGGCAGGCCGCATCCCCATCGCCTGAACCAGGCGCCTGCTGCGTTACCACGGGTGTGAAACCCCTGAACCATACCCGCGTTTGACCCGCAGAGTGGTCTTCGCGGGAGCGTTTGCATGATGGTTACGGGGTTGTTGGTCACCACGCGGGGCAATTGGTCATGATGGTGAAGCGTAGACATATTCTGGCGGCCGGTATTGCGGTGCCGGCTGTGGTGGGCGCGCAAGGCACCCGTGGCCTCTGGTTCGACCCGACGCAATTGCCATCCTATTCGGGTCGGCTGGAGCGCATCCTGCTCAACCCGGCGGGGGAGTTCGACCGGCTTCTGTTCCGCGAGGGCGCCCAGATCGTGATGCCACCGTCGGAGGCGCAGGATCTCGGCGAAGCAATCAAACCTGGCGACAGCATCACCGTATGGGGCATTCGCGCCCGTTCGGCGCCAGTCATCACCATGCTCGCCTGGGCCAGGAACGAGACAGAGCGGCCACGTTTCGTGGCCCAGCCGTCCTGGTTCGCGCCCACCCGCCGCGGCACTCAGCGCCACCAACTGGCCGGCGTCGTCGAACGCACGTTGCTGACGCCGCAGGGTGAAGGCATGGGGGTGCTGCTGCAGTCGGGCGACGTCATCCGCCTGCCCTCTGCCGCGCACACCGCCTTGGGAGATGCGCTGCGGGATGGCGCCACCATCGCCGCCGAAGGTCTTGGCCAGCGCGTCGCCGACCGGGTCGCGATCGACGCGGAACGAGTCGGCGCCGACGCAGGGAGATTGATACCTCTGCCAGAGCCGGCCACCCCCCCGGCGCCCCGGCCATGAGCGACGGCACCGGCCTCCCCGCGGTCGCTCCGGTCGTCGATCCGGTCCGCAACTTCCTTCGCTTGACCAAGACATGGCTGACGGCACCAGATCGCGGTGACGCGCGGCTGCTGATCGCCATGATGCTGCTGCTCACCGGCGTCCAGGTCGGTATCCAGATCGCATTCAACCTGTGGAATCGCGACTTCTTCAACGCGCTGGAGAACCGCGACGGCGCGGCCTTCCAGGCGCAGATCATCAAGTTCCTCGTGCTGGCGGCGCTGTCGATGGCGACCGCAGTGTACCAGCTCTACCTCAAGCAGCTCATCCAATTGCGCTGGCGTGGCTGGCTGACCAACCACCTGCTCGGCAACTGGCTGCGTGATGGGCGGCAATATCAGTTGGAGATGATTGGCGAGGGCGCCGACAACCCCGACCAGCGCATTGCCGATGACGTCCGCCTGGCCTGCGACCTTGCGGTGCACTTCGTCACCGGCGTGTTGACCTCGGTGCTGATGCTGACGGC
>JANPIY010000226.1:0-1844 GCA_031425255.1 Planctomycetota bacterium | reverse complement strand
CAGATCTTGATGCGGTCGTTGCCCTGCCAGAGCTCGGTGTACTTCGACGGATAGTCCACGCTCTCCGCCACCCACAACCGGCCGCGATGGTCCCAGGTGAAGGCGATCGGCTTGACCACGTCAGGCTCGGTGGCGAACAGGCCCAGGCTGAAACCGTGCCCGGTAAGGATGTGGTCCTGCGAGTCCTTGGCCGACAATGGGAGCTGGTACTGCGGGTAGGGCGTGCGCTTCTCGTAATTCTGCACCGTCGGGCGCTCTTCGTAGACGAAGGGCGCGCGCTGCGCTTTGGCAAAGGGCCCGAGCAGTTCCGCGAGGACCGGAGCGCCCGCGCCACCTGCGGCCCAGGCGATGCCGCGCGCGAGCAGGTCCTGGAAGCCTGGGGCGGTCCAGGTGCGCTGGTCATGACCGGATGCGGTGTAGAACACCCGGCCCTTGCCGTGTGTACGGATCCAGGTCCAGGGCTCGCGGCGGCCGCCCTCGGAACGTTCCATCAGTACGGTGCGATCCAACTCGTTGTGCTGGTCATGGACGTAGGTCTCGTCCCAGGTGTCGAAGCCGCCGAAGCCCTTCATCATCGCATGCTCGCGATTGGTGATGAGCGCGCGGAATACCGCGGTGCCATGGCTCTTGAAACGGCCGCCCATGAGCTTGACCAGTTCCGGATTCTTGCCGAAGCAGGCGGAAGCGCAGTGCACCGGCACGAAGCCCTTACCGCCGGCGACGAAGTCGAGGATGGCGCGCTCCTGCTCGGGGGAGACCCCGGCGATGTTGGCATACACCAGCAGCACATCGACGTCGGCCAGCCTGGTGGTGAGATCCGCGGGGTCGTCGGTGTAGGTGACGGTGATGCCACGGCTGGCGAGCGGGCCGGTGATGTCGGCGAAACGCGCCGCCGGCTGGTGATGCCCGCGGTCGCCGAGGAAGAGCACCGAAAGCCCTTCCGCCGTCGAACCCAGCGAGACGAAAGCGAGCAATAGACAGCAGGACAGGGCAGCAGACAGGCGCATGGGATATCCTCGGGTCGCCAGGGCGGCGATGTGAGGGACGCTAACCGTCAGCGCGCGGGTTTCACTGCACATTCCCGGCGTGTACTTGCCCGATACCGCTCCACGTGGGCACGCACGAAGCGCGGAAAAAGTCTGTTTCCCTGCCCGTTGCGACACAGCGTTGCACGGGGTCATCTACGACGTGCACGATTCCCTTGGACGGACCCGGTTTCAGCCATCGGCAGCGGGGACCGCGTAGGCGACCGCGAGTCCGTGCGCCTCCAGGTCGGCTTGCACCAGGTCGAAGAAGGCCTGCACATCGGCGGAGAATGCGTGATCGCCATCCGCCTGGTGAGCGCGCAGGAAGGTGGCCGCGCCCAGCGCGACGCTGGCTGATGCGCTGCTGACGAGATAAGGCGGACTCGTGACGAGGTCGCCGTCGGCGAGCGGGTCGATCGCCGCCCGGGCCCGGTTCAGATCCACGATCTGCTCCGCGCGCAGGTCCACGTTCCAGGTCCCGGTGATCACCGACGAACCCCCCGTGCGCGTCAGCGTCAGCCGGCGACCGCTGAGCGTGATGTGATCCTCGTAGGCGTACGTGGGAGCGGCTCCCCGCACGTGTCCCACGGTCGCGTCACCGCTCAGGGATGGGCCGGCGCCACCGTCGTCACAGGAGGCCACCAGCAACGCGAGCAGGGCGACCGCCAGGGCGGGGACGGGGATGGTGATGGGTCTCATCGCGAAAGTCCTCTGGTCGGGCCGCCCGTCACATGGGCAGGCCGAGGTCGCCGCCATGCTGGGTGTTCCGCAGTCCCTGGCAATACCAGGTGAGGCGACTGTCCGGGCATCTCCGTCGCT
>JANPIY010000225.1:0-3195 GCA_031425255.1 Planctomycetota bacterium | reverse complement strand
TGGAGCGATCCGCTGGCGCAATGTGCACCTGCGTCCCATCGCTGTGACCGAAGCCATCCGCATCCTGCAGAACGGCGGGCCGAAGAAGGACGTCAAGACCGCCTTCATGCCGCTGTTCAACGGCAAGGACCTGACCGGCTGGCAAGGAGCCAACGAGAACTACGAGGTCGTCGATGGCGCGCTCAGGTGCAAGGCCGGCAAGGGCGGCACCCTTTCGACGAGCGAGACCTATCGCGATTTCATCGCCCGCATCGAGTTCCGCCTGCCGCCGGGCGGCAACAACGGCCTTGCGATCCGCTACCCAGGCGAAGGCGACGCCGCCTACGCCGGCATGTGCGAACTGCAGATCCTCGACAGCGAACATCCGACCTACGCCAGACTTGATGCGCGTCAGCACCACGGCTCCGCCTACGGCATGGCCGCCGCCGCGCGCGGCTATCTCAATCCGACCGGCGAGTGGAACTGGCAGGAGGTCACCGTGATCGGCTCGACCATCCGCGTCGAGCTCAACGGCACGCGTATCCTCGACTGCGATCTCGCCAAGATCGCGCCGCCCTATCACGACGACAAAGCGCATCCTGGGAAGGATCGCGCGGAGGGGTTCTTCGGCCTCGCCGGCCACCACGATCCGGTGGCGTTCCGCGCCATCAGCATCCTCAAACGGTGACCTCGACCACGCCCGCACACCAGTCGTCATGCCCCGAGGGTGAAGCGATGTGAAAAAGTGCTCCACACAGACGCTTGGCGTCCGTACGAGTTCCCTCCTGCTTCCAACACCCTGGCCAGACTCCGCTCCGCATGACCGACCCGCAGCCCACCGACCATCATCACCCCCTCATCGACCGTCGCCGTTTCGTCGCCAGCGCCGGATCCCTCGCGGCGCTCGGGCTGCTGTTTGGCGGCGGCAACATCCACGCCGAGGAGTTCGTCGTCACCGCCCCGTCCGGAGCCACCACGGCGACCCCGGTCGGTTGCGCGGTGATCGGGCTGGGTGAGCAGGGCCGGGCGGTCCTGGCCGCCCTCGGCCACGCCGCCGGCGCCGAGGTCCGTCGCATCTGCGATTCCTATGAAGGCATCCACGCCCGCGCCGGGGAACTGGCGCCCAAGGCCACGGTCGGCAGTGACGCGCAGGAGGTCTTCAGCGATCCGGCCGTCCAGGCGGTGTGGATCTGCACTCCGACCCACCAGCACAAGGACCTCGTTCTGGCGGCGCTGAAGGCCGGCAAACACGTCTACTGCGAAGCCCCGCTCGCGCACACCGTCGACGACGCGCGCACCATCGCGCAGGCCGCCACCGCCGCCGCCAAGGCCACCGGCCAGGTCTTCCACAGCGGCTTGCAGCAGCGCACCAATCCCCAGCACCTGCACGTAGTGAAATTCATCCGCACCGGCGCCCTCGGCAACGTGGCGATGGGTCGCGCCCACTGGCATAAACGCACCTCGTGGCGTCGTGCCGCCGCCAATGACGCACGCGCGCGCGCGCTGAACTGGCGCCTCGAGCGTGATACCTCGCTCGGCCTCGCCGGAGAGATCGGCATCCACCAGTTCGATGTCGCCGCGTGGTTCCTCAAAGCCCTGCCGGTCGCGGTCAGCGGCAGCGGCGCGGTGCGCGCATGGCGCGATGGCCGCGAGGTGCCCGACACCGTGCAGGCGGTCATGGAGTTTCCCGACGGCCTCAACCTCAGCTACGACGCGACCCTGGCCAACTCCTTCGACGGCTTCGCCGAGACCTTCCTCGGCAGCGAGGCGGCGGTGATGCTGCGCGATCATCGCGCCTGGATGTTCAAGGAGGCCGACGCCACCGCGCTCGGCTGGGAGGTCTACGCCTACCGCGAACGTCTCGGCGACGACACCGGCATCGCGCTGGTCGCCGACGCCACCAAGATCCTCGCCGCCGGCAAGAAACCTGGGGAGAACCGCGAGGTCGATCCCAAGCGCACCGCCCTGGTCACCGCCGCCGAAGCCTTCCTGGGCGCCATCCGCATCAAGGGCGCCAGCGCCTGCGATGCGCTCACCGGCTTCCAGGCCACGGTGGTCGCCATCACCGCCAACCAGGCGATCACCGCAGGCCGACGCATCGCTTTCACGCCGGAGATGTTCGCGCTGTAAGCCAGCCGCGTCTTCCACGACCTCCTTCATCGACTTCCAAGGAAACCACATGGCCCGTCCTCCGAAACTCCCCTCCGTCTCCCGCCGTTCGCTGATCAAGGGCATGGCCGCGGCCCTGGCCGTCACCGGCTTGGGCTGCACATCCACCCGGACCGGCGCGGCGGAGGCCGCCACGGGTGCCGCCACCGGCGCCCATCCGGCGGCCGGCGGCGGCGCCATGGATATGGCCCCTTACACCGCGCCACCGATCGCCAAGAGCCCGGTGCTGGCGCCCGGCCGCGTGATCGGCGCCAATGATCGCATCCGCATCGCCGTGCTCGGCGTCGGCGGACAGGGCTTCGGCGCCCACCTCAAGGGCCTGATGGACAAGGCCGCGGAAAACAACATCGAGGTCATCGGCGCCTCGGACGTCTACACCCCGCGTCTGGAACGCGCCAAGGCGGAGATGCTCAAGCCCGACCCGGCGCGCACGGTCTTCGCCGAGAAGGACTACCGCCGCCTGCTCGACAACAAGGACATCGATGCGGTGGTGGTCGCCAGCCCGGAGCACTGGCACGCGCCGATGTGCCTGCATGCGATGGACGCCGGCAAACACGTCTACTGCGAAAAGCCGATGACGCGCCACCTCAACGAGGCCTTCGCCCTGGTCGATGCCCAGAAACGGACCGGCAAGATCTTCCAGCTCGGCATCCAGTTCACCTCCGATCCGAAGATGCACGCCATCGGCGAGTACATCCGCTCCGGCAAGATCGGTCCGCTGATCACCGGTCAGAGCAGCTATTGCCGCAATGCCGGCCCGAAGGGCGAGTGGAACTACGGCATCGATGCCGGTGCTGGTCCCGACAATCTCGATTGGGACCTGTGGCTCGGCAGCGCGCCCAAACGGCCGTGGGACGACGCCGCCAAGGAGCTAATCAAGCGGTTCGAAGATACCCATAAGGTCACCGACGAGCAGCTAAAGACGATTTATCCCGACCTCGATAAGAAAGGCGAGTCGTTGAAGAAGCAGTCCGAAGCAGACCAGAAGGCTATGAAGGATGCCGCCCCTGAGTTAATCTGGGCCCTGTGGGACATGCCAGGGCCCCC
>JANPIY010000224.1:0-6109 GCA_031425255.1 Planctomycetota bacterium | reverse complement strand
TGCAAGGCTTTCGCCGGCCATCTGCGCTGCGTGGGGTACAGCCCGATGCTGCCAAGCGAAGATGTTTGGCCGCAGAGACGCAGAGACGCAGAGGTGAAAAAAGGCCCTGCTTTGCCTTTCCTCTGCGTCTCTGCGGCTCTGCGGCCAATGGTTCTTCGTCAGCGTGACCGCATCGGGGTACCCCGATGTGCGGGGGCGCGAGGTGGTGGGATGGGCGGGAACGCTGCCGGGCGCCGCATGGATCGGCATCCAGTCCAGGAATCCGGTCACCAAATCGCTGGAACGCGTTTCTTCCGCAAAAGGATTCCCTCATGCGCTCACCCTACCTGCTGATCCCACTCGCCTGCCTCGCTGGCTGCATGTCCGACACCGGACGGACCACGGCGGCTTCGCCCCCCTCCGCCCCGACCCCCGTGCCCGCCGCCGCCGTTCCGGCTGTGGCCGCCCCGACGGTGGCCGCGCCCGTGGTGACCGCGCCAAGCCCCGCGCCGGTGGTGGCTGCCGCCCAGCCGGCACCGAGTCCGGTCAACGCCGATCTCGCCAAGTTCACCGGCCCGACGGAAAATCCCGACCTCTTCGGCTATGACGAGAATGCCGGCCGGGTGTTCCTCTACTCCGGTGGCACCATCGTGCTCCCGCTGAAGGTGACCGCAGCGGGCGACTATGAGCTCGCCATCACTGCCGCTTGCGACGAGGCGGATGGCCAGAAGGCCAAGTTCAGCGTGAACATCGACGGCCAGGCCGTGGGTGGCGAGACCACCTGCACCGTCGTCGATGCCAAGGAATACGTGATCAAGGCGCCTGGTCTGAAGGCCGGCGACCACCAGGTCGCGATCACCTTCTTGAACGATCTCTACAAGGAGAACGAGTACGACCTCAACTTCTACGTCCATGGCGTGACGCTGCGGCCGACGAAGTAGTCCGATCCGAGCGCCACCAAAGTGGCGCTCATAG
Source organism: Planctomycetota bacterium (assembly GCA_031425255.1). Lineage (GTDB taxonomy): Bacteria > Planctomycetota > UBA11346 > UBA11346 > UBA11346 > BOG-1363. The sequence continues at coordinate 5,155 of JANPIY010000224.1, read as the reverse complement.
GACGCTGATGCTGGGGGATACCGCTACCGTTGTCGGGGGCGGCGTCCCTCAGTCTTTTTTCCAATACGGCGACTTGAAATCGTCGGCGACCTGCGCCGCTGCATATTCCGCTTCGGTCACGTCCTCCTGTTCCAGGTGGATGGTGACCTGGCTGCCGTGCCGCTCGCTGGCGGCAGCTCTGACCCAGGCCAAATGCCAGGCGACGTCGTAGGCGTAGAACACCCGGACGATGCCGATGCATTCGCCACCCGGCCCCGAGGTTTCGATCGCGCAACGATCCTCGCGCTCGGCCTCCTCGAGGATCGCCCACTCTTCAAAGGAATAGTCCGTCGAGAGGTGGTCCTCCAGCTCGGTCATGTCCCCTTTGAGATCATGGGTGATGATGGCGATGCCACGTTGGAGATGCCCGGTCATACCTGCCCTTCAGCGGGCCGCGATCGTTGCATCGGATCGCAAACTGCAATCGGATCGCGGGATCGTGATCCGCCCTATCGGACCGAAGCGACTCCACGCGCGGATAGCTCACCACCGACGTTGAATGATCACGCGCTGGATGGAGGGCGGTCTTGCAATTTGCACCCCACGCCAGCCTACCCAGCTCCAGATACGTCATGATGCGGCTTCCCGGGTCTGTGCGTTCACAGGACCGCTTGGGCGCTTTGGCACGACTCGTGCCAAGCAGTGAGGCACCACCCCCTCACCGAACCAAGGAACCAGCCATGAACACCAAGCGAGCCCCCGCGCGGAAGTCCAACCTGACCGACCGCATCGACGATGACACCGATGACCGCGACCAGACCGATGATTCGTCGGTGTCAGTCGACGAGTTGGCGCCTGAATCGCCAACCGATGTGGCGGATGGGCGTGGCGATACACCACGTGGTACCGATGCCTCGCGTACCGCAGAGTTGGACCGCGACGATGAGGTGAGTGAAAAAAGCACTGAGAGAAATGTCGAGGATGACGAGGACGAGGCGGATGACGAGGCAGTGGACGAGGCACCGCCGGCAAAGCCGAAGACTGCAAGAGCGAAGTCCCGCACCGCCAGGAACGCGAATACCGGGAATGGTGATGCAAAGAACGGCGGCGAAGCGCTGTCGGCGTCCTCCATGATCATGCAACTCATCGGCAGCGTGGTGACCAACAACCTCTCCGGTGCGCTCGCGTCGGTCCAGGACAAGGTCACCGAACAGGTCAATGAGCATGGCGCCGAATACCTCGACGCGGCCAAGGAGCGGATGATGGAAGCCACGGAGAAGGTGGCCGAATGGGGCAAGAAACATCCCGTCCAGGTGGTTGCCGCTGCGGTGGCGCTGGTGGCGGTCTCAGCCTTCCTCTATGCCACCATCCGGAACAAACGGGAAGCGGCGTCGGACCGTGAGTGACGCGACGCGAATGCACCTCCGGCAGGTGTGAAGGATGTTAGGCATCGAGTACGGCCATCTGCAGCTGCTGACGGCAGTATGCACGGTCTGTTTTGCCGGACTCGGTGCGTTCGATGGACTGTGGCTGCACCTCTGGCGGTACCGGCTGCACCAGCGGGCGCGCAGCGAGCATCGGCTCCACACCGTGCGTGCGGTGTTGATGCCGGCTCAGATCCTCTTCTTCGTCATGAACAGCAGCACCGGATTCTGGCTATGGCTGGGCACCCTCGTCGTGCTGGTCGATATGGCGGTGGTGGTGTGGGACGCCGCCATCGAGCGTGCCAGCCGTTCATTCCAGGGCGGGCTTCCCTCGGGAGAAGCGGGGCTGCATCAGGTCCTGCAATCCTTGCACGTCGCGATGCTGGTGTGCGCCGCCTTCACCCATCCCTGGGCAGCATGGGGCTTCACGCCCGTGGTTCCTCCGCCGACGGATCCGCTCGCCCATCTGATCCTGACCGGCGTGTTGTGGGGATCGCTCGGGTACGCCGCCCTCCACCTGTGGCTGTGCTTTCGACCAGGGCATGGCGAGACACGGTCGGCGCTCGCCGCATGAACTTTTCATTGGCTCTGGAGAATTTCGTGAGGTTTCAATTCCCTCCGCTCGATCAAAAGGGCAGATCAAACCAGAGAGCACACCGACGTGCCGAAGCGAACCATCTCCCCTCTGCGCCCTGTGCGGTTTGACCATTCGGAACGAGTCCCTTCTGCCCGAAAATCCTGATCATGGGTTGGCGATGGCAGCCAGCACGTCCCCATGGCATGCCTGCGGCGCGCACCAGCACCCGAGGCGTTTCCCCCGCAATTCGTTCTTTGCGCGCCGGATCAGCTCTGGTTGGGTCAGGAGCCACTCGTGATAACGCGCGATGACGTGCGCACGGTCGTCACCCGCACGCAGGCGGAAGGGATTGCCCCAGAGCGATGGCCGGCCGATGTACACGTCGTAGGGCGCGCGCTTGCAGTGGACGACCAGTGGGTGCGGCATGGTTGGAATCCTGGAGTTCTTATTCCTGGGCCTGCATCACCGTGTGCATGCATCTGCGATGGCCCTGGGTGACGGAAGTGGTGCGGAGCACTTTCCTCATAGCCCTGCACGTCCAACGGTTGTCGGACGGTGGCCAAACACCTAGCGTCCCGTCATGAACGACGACAAACGGACCATGGGTTGCTTCGGCATGGTAGTGGTGATCCTCTTCCTGGGCACCTTCGCCTGGACCGTCCATCGGTTTACGTCCATCGATTTGGCGCCCGCTGTCAGGCCGGCCTGGGATCTCGACCCAGGGACCGTGACCTTGGAAGACCAACTGGCGAAGATGGTAGGGAAGCCACAGAAGATCACCCAGGTCCGGCTGGTCGATGTTCCAACGCCCGTGGAGGGGACCTGGGAGGTCGAGAGCGTCGGAGCCGATGCGGTGGTGTTGACCGGTGCCGCCGGGAAGTGGTTCGTCCGCTGCGACCGCCTGGTGGGATTCCTCGTGGTGGAGGCGACCTCCGCAGCTCCAGGGACGCCGGTACCGCAGCTCGAACGTTGAACTCCAGCCCAGGCGCCTTGGCACATCCAGTGCAACGCGGACGGGCATGCCTTGGCCGGTGATCGTCCATCAGTGGGAAGGTAAAAGCGGTGACCGCGTGCCATCCGGGCGGAGGACCGTGCCGTGATACGCTTCGGCCCCGCTGGGTGGACCTACCGGGACTGGTACGGCAGGGTCTACCCGCGACCGGCGCCGAAGGGCTTCGACCCGTTGACCTACCTCGCGCGCTTCGTCTCGATGGTCGAGATCAATAGTTCCTTCTACCGGGCACCCACCCCGGCAACCTGTGCCGCATGGCGTGACCGCGTCGCCGGATTTCCGGACTTCCGTTTCACCGCCAAGCTGTCCCAGCGTTTCACGCATCGCCGCAGCCCTTGGACCAGCGACCAGGTCGATGAGGTGCGTGCCGGATTCGATGTGCTGCACCAGGCTGGTCTCCTGGGGGCCGTGCTGGTCCAGTTTCCATGGTCCTTCCGCCTGACCGCCCCCAACCGTCACTGGCTCGAGAAGCTGAGCGCCGCCTTTCGCGCCTACCCCCTGGTGCTGGAAGTGCGGCACTCGTCCTGGGGCGAACAGCACGTCCTAGCCGAGCTGACCGCCATGGGTGTCGGCATCGCCAATATCGATCAGCCACCGTTGCCGAACTTCCTCACTCCCACGGCGCAGGCGACGTCGTCGGTTGGTTATGTGCGTTTCCACGGCCGCAACGCGGCGCCGTGGGTCCGCGGAAAGTTGCCGGTCACCGCATCCATCGATAACCCCCTCGATGGCGCTGCAGCGGGGTCGGCGGGGAAATACGATTACCTGTACACCGCCTCTGAATTGGAGTCCTGGGCCGCACGTATCCAGGCGATCGCCGCGCTGCCGTCGGTGAACGACGTCTATGTGGTGGCCAATAACACCCATGGCGGCAAGGCCATGGCCAACCTGATGCAACTGCAGGCCATGGTCACTGGGCGACCGGCGATCGCACCACCGCAGCTCATGACGGTGTATGCGGACGTGCTGCGTGGTCATGTCCAGGACGCGGCCGAAACGATGACGAGGTCCATCGTGAGTCCGACATGACGGCAGCGATGTCCGTCTGCTGTGAAGTCTCATCACGCTGCACTGGCAGCCGAGCCCAGAAATCCTGTCTCAGCGGCCTCTGCGGTTCTGATCCTCCATAGCAGATGACTGCGCCAGAAATGACCCACCCATGAGGCATTGCATTTTGCATGTGCGTGACGAGTCCAACCTTCTCGACCTTGCCCCATGTACAACATCGCGCGCGCCTCCTAATTTCACTCCAGGGGTGCAACATGATCGACCACACGCATAACACCGAGCCGCGCTTCCAGGTACTATTGATCGAAGACAATCCTGGTGACGCGAATCTCGTCAGCCTGGTGATGAACCATCGCACCGACATCCTGATGCAGGTGGTCGAAAACGTGGTCACCGCGTTCCAGTTCCTCCAGCGTCGCGACCGCTTCGCCACGGTCTCGACACCCGACCTCATCCTGCTCGACCTCAATCTCCCGATCTTCTCTGGCAAGGCCCTGTTGCAGGAGCGCTCCCGCCAGGCGCAGTGGAAATGTATTCCGGTGGTGGTGTTCACCTCGTCGGCCCGCGATCGCGAAGAATGCCTTGCGCTCGGCGCCAATGATTTCGTGGTGAAACCCGATGACTGGAAGGAATGGAACCGCACCTTCGATAAGGTCATCGCCAAATTCCTGTCGCCGCCCAGTCTCTGATGACGGACCGTCGAGCGTATACTTCTGGCATCGCTTCGTCGCAATAACCCATCGTGCAGCGTGCAGCGGGTTGAACGCACGCGGGTCATATCCGCACGAGGGACCGAGATGCGATGACCTGCCGATGCTACGCTGCTTGGCATGACGTGTGCAATGAGGCGCTGAGCCCATCCCTGCCACAGCCCGCGTGAAATCGACGGGAAGGAAGTCCTTATGCCGTGCCCCGCACCTTCGTCATCATCCCTGCCTTCGCGCTCCCGGATGAGCGTCGCCCCGATCATGTTGATGGTGGCGGCATTCGTCATCACCGCATTCATCGCCGGCTGCACGGACGCCGACCGTATGGACACCTCGGCCCGCCATGGCTCCCTCGCCGGCAAACGTGTCGCCATCCTGGCGACTCATGGCTTTGAACAATCAGAGCTCCTGGAGCCGCGTGAAGCGCTCGCTGACGCTGGTGCCACCG
>JANPIY010000223.1:0-1945 GCA_031425255.1 Planctomycetota bacterium | reverse complement strand
GCTACTCTGGCGGGCGCGCAGATCATCGATTTCCGCTGGAACCGCCGTACGCGCTTCGCCGGCGTCAAAGGCCTGGATGCCGATCGCACCAGTGGCGAGGGCGATGCGACGCAGGCTTTTCCCGCGCCCTTGGCGCTCTGCGGGGCGATCACGGGTGAGATCTCCGCACTGGAGGATCCGGATCCGGAGCTCGCCCGCACCCATATCTATGCGCCGGTGGCCTCTGGGCTGCTCAAGCCGCCCTCGGCGTCACCGTCGCCGGTGGCGCGGGAACCACGGGGCTGGCGCTGGGCCACGGCCGCCTCGTTGCTGCTGGCGCTCGGTGGCGTCGGGGCCGCCGCATGGACTTGGACGCAGCATCCGGACACCACCGCCGTCGCGGTGGCCGGATCCGATGAGCGCCTGATCCGCGACATCGCCAATCTCGAGCAGCAGCATGAAGCTGACCTGGCCCAGATCCGCCTCATCCAGGGCCAGTTGCGTGACAGCGCCGAGCAGGGCAATACGGCGAAACAGGAGGGCGCCCTGCGGCGGGCCGAGGTCGAGGCATTACAAACCGCGCTGAGAGCCAGCGACACCGATCTGCAGCGCCTGCAGTCGGCAGACGACCGCGCGCTCGTGCTGGCCCAACGGGTCGAGGAACTCACCCACCTCAATGCCGAACTGGCCCGCGAGACCGGTCGCCAGGAACAGGTCGGACGCATCCTCGCTGACGGCGTCGGCCAGTTGAAGAACGAGAACGTGGCCCTGGCCGCACAGCGGGATCAACAGCAGATCGATCGCCGTCATCTCACCCAGGTCGAGTCCGAAGTGGCGCGCCTGCGTGAAGCCGTGGTCGGCTTCGAACGCGAACGTACCGATCTGATCGCCCGCAACGGCAAGCTCACCGGCGATCTGCTGGCCGCCCGTCACGACATCGAACGCTATCTGGCGCGCGTCAACGCCACCCACCTGCAGGACTACCTCACCGACGATCAGAGCAGCGTGCCGCTGCTGACCGTCAGCGCGGGCAAGCCGATGGCGCTCAGCGGCGATTATCTGCTGACCTTGCGTGTCGATCGCGGCCAGCAGCCGGGCACCGTCACCACCCGCCTGGTGGTGCAGCGTCCGCCGTCGGCCACCAACCCCGATGTGACGGTGGTGCTGTATGACGAGAACCAGCAACCGCTGCGCCGGGTGGCCTACAGCTTCCCACACGTCGACGCCGGCAGCCCGTTCGTCGCCTCGACCACCGAGGTCGCCTGCGAACGCTTCCCGGCCTTCGCTCGGGTGATGATCGCGCCTGGGCTCGACGGTCTTTCCGCCAAACGTTGAGCCAGGCATTGCCGAGATCGAAGGCATAGCCACAGAGGTCACAGAGAGCACAGAGGCGGCAAAGCCGATGCTTCCTCCGTGCTCTCTGTGGCTCTGTGGCTCTGTGGCTGGGTGTCCGTCTCCAGTCCCTCAATGCCACGAGCCACGGCCGTTCCGCTGAGGATGGTTGAGCAAAAGCGGAAGGCATAGCCACAGAGCCCACAGAGAGCACAGAGGCGGCAAAGCCGCTGCTTTCTCCGTGCTCTCTGTGGGCTCTGTGGCTGGCTGTCCTTCTCCGATGTCTCGCGACGGGGATCGGGGTCGCGCCCGAAGATCCATCGGCACATCGGCGCGTCACGCTGAGGCTCAGTGGCCTTCAGCCTTCGGCGCGAGGTGATCCCACGCCCACGCCTCCATCATTTGCACCAAGCCCAGGCGCGGCGGGTGCGGCGTCGTGCCGCGGTCGATCGCGCGCGCCAGCGCGGCCGCCACGGTCAACAGGTGGGCGGTGTCGAAAGGCCACGACAAGGGCTGATTGTCGGCGAGATGCCGAGGTCCGCGGTCGAGGAGTTTGCGCGCGGCCTGCGGGTGGCCACGCGCCAGGTGATGGCACACGGCGGTGAACTGGATCAGGCCTTTGAGATAATGACGG
>JANPIY010000222.1:0-7016 GCA_031425255.1 Planctomycetota bacterium | reverse complement strand
GCGCGCGCCGCTGTCGTCGGTGGTCAGCAGCAGTGGATCGACGCACTGGCTGTCGGCGAAACGCGCCGTCGGATCGCCGGCCAGGCGCAGCAGGCCCCCGGGTGCGCCGGCGTGCGCAGCGAGGAAGCGCTCGCGCGCGGTCGCATCGATCAGGCTGCCGCTGGCTCCCTGCGGAGTGCCGTCGGGTCGCCACCGCAGACGTTCCTGCACCAGCAGGTCGACCAGCGCAGCACGCTGCGCACGCGGCACGTGCACCTGCCGGGTCGCGGTGCAGCGCTGACCGCCCATGCGCCACGCGCCATCGGCGATCGCGGTGGCGGCCGCGGGCAGATCGGCGTCGGCAAGCACCAGCGCCGGATTCACCCCGCCGAGTTCGAGTGCCAGCACCACCTCGGGGCGCGCGCTCAGCGTGCGCGCCAGCGCCAGCCCGGTGGCGCGCCCGCCGACCGCGGCGACGGTGGTCACCGCCGGGTGGGCGACCAACGCTTGCGCCACTGACGCTCCGCCTTGGATCACCTGGCAGACGTGCTCCAGGCCGGCGATCGCGAGCAAGTCGCCATAGAGCGCACCCAGCCCTGGGCAACGCTCGCTCGGCTTGGCCGCCACCGTGCAGCCGACCGCCAGCGCCGGCACCACCAAGCCGTGCAGCAGATGGAGTGGGAAGTTGAACGGCCCGAGCACCACCGCCACGCCGCGCGGGCGCCATACGGTTTGCGGTTCGCCGGCGGAGGTGAGCGCCAGCGGCGTGCGCGCCAGCCCGGCCCCGAGACTGATGGCGATCTTCTTCGGCAGAAGTTCGGCCTCGGCCTCGGCCTCGGCCTGATTCTTTCCCGCCTCACGCATCAGCAAGGCGATGATCCTGGGCCGTGCCTCGCCGAGCACGCTTGCGAAGCGTTCCAAGGCTGCCCGCCGGGCGCTGTGGTCGCGGCTCCAGGTGGGGAATTCGTTCGCGAGGCGATCGACCAGGGCGGGGATCTGCGCGGTCAGGTGCACGGGGATGCGGGCGACCTCATCACCGTTCCACGGGCTGCGACTGATGAGGTGGTCCATGGTCAGGGTCCTTGCACCGTGTTCGCCCCGCGCTCGAAATGGATGATCTCGACCGGGCAGGCGGCGGCAGCTTCGGCGATGAGGTCCTCGTATTCCAGCCCCACGGCGTTCAGCGGCGAGCGCTCGTCGGCGTTGCGTGACGTATGGCAGTCGACCCGGACCTCACCGAGGACCACCGCGTGGCCATCGGGAAAGGCGAAGACGTCGGGCGCAATGCTGATACAGGCCAGGCAGCAGATGCAGCCGTGATCGATCGAAACGCGGGCGAGGGTGTCCATGGTGGTGCTCCGGCCCACAGCATGGGTACCGGGATCCCACACGGCATGACGAGCAGCGTGCCTTGCCATAGGCGCGACGGATACCCATGCGGCTGATGGCGAGCCGCCATGCGCTTGGTGGCGACGGCGCGGCGCGGCGGGACCGGCGTCAGTGCGGGAGCTTGGACGAGAACAGGTATTTGCGGATGGCGGCGAACGCCCGCTGCAGGTCACGGCCGGACTTGATTTCGGCCGTGTTCTGGACTGTTTCGGGGTCGTGGGTGGCGGCACCGAGGGCGAGCAGGAACTGGATGAGCGACGTCGTCCCGGCGGGATCCTCAACGAAGCTGAGCAGGCGGAAGAGGTTGAAGCGGACGTCGGGCGCACGCTTCAGCAGCAGCTTCGGCAGCAGCTCGCTGGCCCGGATCGGCGCCAGGTCCTTGCTGTAGGTCTTCGCCACCAGTTCGAGCGAACTGGCCTTGCTGTTGTTGCCTTCGAGATCCGGCCACTCGGCGATCTTCTCTAGGCTATCGAGAATACGCTCGATGCCCTTGGCATCATTGGCGAGGGATGGGAATTCCTGATGGTGCTCAGCGAGGTAGTTGCGCGCCTGCGCATCAAGGATGCGCATTGATTTGACGAACTGCTTGAAGCGCTGGAATTCCCGCCAGTCGCCGAGCAGGAACATGTCGCGCACCATCAACAGATCGACCGGCTCCTTGCCGGCGGTCAGGGTGTTGGCCCGCAAGACCCGCTGCAGCCAGATCAGGACCTTGTCATCCTTGCCATAGCTCGACTTGATCGAGACCTGATTGTCGAAGACGTATTTACGCTCCAGGTAGATGGTCTCGGGGACCTCCTGGACGCTGATATGGAACATCGACTCCTGGAGCACCGGGTGGTGTTTGTTCTCCATGTTGCCGCTCAGCGTCATCAGCTGTTCCGACAACCCCAGGGCGTGGATGAACGCCTCATCGATGACTGCGCCTTTGCTCATGCGAGGGCAGTATAGCTCCGGACCTGCCCATCCCGCAACCAGCGGATGCCATGGCCCACCATCCGAGGGGATGGTGGGCCGACCCGGGGCCTCGATTCAGGCGTTCGCGGTGGCGGTACGCAGGCGTTGGTTGGTGCGGATCGCCGGCGGACAGACGCCGAGGTCGGCGCCGACCTCGACGGCGACATCGGCTCCCGTGCGCGCGGCGCCCTCCATCCAACCCTGGAAGTCGATGGTGGTGTGCTCACCGCAGAAGTGCAGGTTGCCGACTCGTATTGGTTCAGCCCCGGCGATGGTGGTGTAATCGCCGACGCTGTAGGACGAATACGCAGCGCGGGTGAACGGATATTCGCTCCAGGCCACGCGGATCTTCCTGCCGTTGTAGCTGGCCTTCAAGCCTGGGAACAAGCGCTCCACCTGATCATGGAAGGTGCTCACCTGCTGGGCGGTGGTCCCCTGGGCGACCTGCAGCGCACGCGTGCCGCCGGTGTAGTTCTCCAGGATGCCAGTGGTGCCCTCCTGCATGCGGTTGGTCTCGGTGGTGGACTGGAAGGGCTGATCGCTCAGCGCATTACCGATGAAGCCCTGCTCGCGCCAGATCGGGCGGGTATGGCCAGTGAAGATCTTGGAAACCATGCCATAGCTGTTGTGGTTGATCGCGTTGAGTTTCCAGTCCGGCAGCGAGACTCCCGACAGGTCGACCGTGCGCAGCATGGTGAAGGGAAGTGCGAACACCACGTGCCGGGCGATGACTTCGGGGCCGCAGGCGAAGGTCAGCACGTAACGACCGTCGGCACAACTGCGCACAGCCGTGAGCCTGCGTTCGAGGGTGATCTGGCCAGGTGCCAGGTCATCGGCCAACGCCCGGGGGATGGCATCGTTGCCGAGCTTGCAGTGGAAACGTTCATCGCTGATGCCGAAGAGGTCGAACTCACCCCGCTGCTTCATCTTCTTCACCTCGGTCGAGATCATGTAGATGAGGTTGATGCAGTTGTTGACGTCGGCGTCGAGACCGAACTCCTGTGTATAGGCAACCTCGAGGAGCTTCTTGATCCAGCCGGGTGCGGCGATGGGAGCGAGGAAGGCGCGGATGGACAGGCTGTCTAGGCGCTCGCCGCCGTTGTGGTTGTCAAAAGTCACCGTGCCGTCCGGATCCTCGAATTCCTCATACGCCGCGTCGATGGTCTCGGCGATCGGCTCGTAGGCGGTCAACACCTGTTGCACCGTGCGGCGCTGGCCGCCGAAGTCGAAATAGTTCTCGATCTGTTCGGCGTCGTCGCGGTAATCGAGCAGGGGCAGGTGGTAACGCCGGGCGATGGCGCGCATCGTGGTGTGCCCGGTGTCGATGTATTCGCCACCGAGGTCGCAGAACATGCCTTGTGCCGCGAAGGTCGAACGATCGGTGATGATGCGGCCGGTGACGCGTTTCGCGGCTTCGTAGATGGTCGCGCGGACGCCCTTCTGCTTGAGCTCCCAGGCGCAATTGAGGCCGGCCATGCCGCCGCCGATGATCGCTACCGAGGAGCGGCGCCGACAGGTAGGCGTGACCGCATGGGCCGACGTCGGCAACGCCGCAAGGCCGGCCCCGAGGGCCACGGCACCAGCGGCGTTCTTCAGGAAGTCGCGGCGACGCTGTCGCATCTCGGTGGCATAGGGGGCGAATTCCGTGACGGGCATGCCGGTGTGGCGGGCGCCAATGACTTGGCGATGGACCCAGAGCAGGGAACGGAGGAGCGGTGATTTGGCCATGTGACGTCCTTGTCGGAGGGAGGAAGGTGGCGTAGTGCGGGGTGGCAAGATCTGGCGAAGCAATAAACGGTCGGTGTGAAGATCACAAGTCCCGAAGCGGCCCCGTGTCGGACTTCGCGACCGTTCTCTCCGCGGTTCTTGACTTGCGACCGTCGGACGTGATTACGCGCGACATTCCCGTCACCAACGGTTCCAGCGCCGCGAGGGCGGCGTCCCATTCGTCGAGGAGGTCCGGATCTGCCAGGTCTTCGCGGGTGAGCTCTTCGCGGTAGAAACGATTCACCCATCCCTCCAAGGCGGTGATGCCGTCGTCATCCAGCAGCATTCCGGGCGCCAGCTGGCCCAACGCCGAGGCCGGTAACGGCAGGCGCAGGCGCAGGCAGGCAGGCCCACCGCCATTGGCCATGCTCTCGCCCAGATCGAGAAACCGGACCTCCGTGATGAAGCCGCTATCAAGCAACCGCCGCACCACGGCGCCGGCGCGGCCCTCGCTGGCATGGTGCGGGGCCAGCAGGACGACGCCGTGGGGGGTGGTGAGGAGCTGGCTGTTGAAGAGGTAGCAGCCCACGGCCTCCTCCAGGCTCAGATCGCTGGCCGGAATCTCCGCGAGCTGCAGCCCAGGGATGCGGCGGTGTATCTCCGCGAGCGCGGCCCCCTGATCGACCCAGGCCTGTGCATGCACCAGGATGCGCGCCCCGTCTCCAACCATCACCACGTCGTTATGGAACGCCCCGGCATCGATCGCTGCCGGATGCTGGCGCAGATGGAGGACCTGCGCGGGGCTGAGGCCGGCGATGCGCGCCACCGCGGCGCCGGCCTCACGGGTCTGGCGCGCCGGCAATCGACTGATCGCGCGTTCGCCGCCAATCCGGCCATGGACGAAGAGGTGCAACGCCGGCGTCTCAGGACTCCACACCCGGCTGTGATTGGCGGCACCCTCATCCCCCAGGTCGCCGAGTGCCGGCAAGGGCTCATGCACCACCACGCCGGCGACGCTCCCCAGCCGTTCGCGCAGCTGGAGAGCTCGCGGCTGGCCTTCACGCGCGCGGTGCGACATCGCCACCAGATTCGCGGCGACGATGTGGCAACGCCCGTCGCCGCTATCGCAGGCGGGGATGACGGTGGCGCAATTCGCCGTCCACATGAAGGCGCTGCTGGTGGCGAGGTGCAGGAGGTGCGGTTCGGCAGCCGCTGCGCGCAGCACCTCCGCGTCGCTGCCGCCGAGGCCGATGCCGCGCAGCAGGCCCAGGTCCGGTCGCGGCAGCGGTGGCAGCCATGCCTGGGGCACTCCCAGGGCCAGCACCTGACGCATCTTCTCCAGGCCCTGGCGCGCCGCAGCTCGTGGCCGGCTGGTGAATCCCGCATGCGCCACGCTGGCGAGATTGCCGGCGCTCAGCCCACCGAAATGATGGGTCGGCCCGGGCAGACCATCGACCTGGATTTCCCGTAGCGTATCGGCCATGGCGGCAAGCTAGGTGCGCCGCCGCTGCCGGGAACCGTCTTGTCCGCTGCCGCCGCCGCCCACGCTGCCCGCCCTCTGGGAGCACCCGATGTCGTCCACGCCCACCAGCACGCCAGCTCCGACGCTGCCGGCCATCGCCTTCATCGGCGGGGGCAACATGGCCACCGCGATGATCGGCGGCCTCGCCGGTCTCAGCCCGCGTCCCCACCTGACAGTGGCGGAACCGGATGCCGCGAAGCACGCACCGTTCATCGCCAGCGGCTGCATCACCACGACCGACAACCGGGCGGCGGTCGCGACCGCCGCGGTGGTGGTGTTGGCGATCAAACCGCAGATGGCGGCCCAGGTGGTGCCCCAGCTCGCAGCGGGGTGGCGGAGCGATCAGCTCCTGATCTCGATCCTTGCTGGTACTCCCACCAGCAGGCTCCAGGGCTGGCTCGGCGCCGGCGCGCGGGTGGTGCGGGCGATGCCCAACACCCCGTTGGCGATCGGGCGGGGCATGGTCGGACTGTGCGGCGGGGCGCATGCCACCAGCCGCGACCTCGATGTGGCCGAGGCGATTTTCGCCCCCTGTGGTCGCATCCTGCGCGTGAGCGACGAAAACCGCATGGACGCCATCACCGCGGTTTCCGGCAGCGGTCCGGCCTATTTCTTCCGCTTCGCCGAAGCCCTGGTCGAGGGGGCGATGGCGTTGGGTTTCACGCGCGACGAAGCGGTCCTGCTGGTCGGCCAGACCGGTGCGGGCTCGTGGGACTACCTCCAGCGCAGCGGGTTCGAGGCGAAACGTCTGCGGGAGCAAGTCACCAGTCCAGGCGGTACCACGGCGGCGGCCCTGGCCAAGCTCGATGAAGCGGATTTCACCGGCCTCATGACGCGTGCGCTGCAAGCCGCCGATCGGCGCGGCAAGGAACTCGCCGCGCTCGGCTGATCGTTCAGCCCGACGCCGGAATGATCACCGTCACCGTGGCGGTGTTGTTGCTGGTCACGCTGTCGTCGCCATCGGCGGGCGACAGGACGATGGTGTAGACGAAGGTCCCGGCCGAACCGCTGGCCGGCAGCGTCACGGTCACCTGCGTGGGCGGCGGCGTGATGCCATTGGGCAGGTAGCCGGCAGGCGACGGCGGCGAGGCGCTGATCAGCGTCACCGCGGCGCCATTCAGGGTGATGGTATAAGGGACGTCGGTGCCGTGCACGGTGGTCTGCGCCGGATTGAAATGCCCATCGATGAAGAAGGTCAGGGTCGGCTCATCGGTGATGTTGGGGGTCGTCGGCCAGGTCACCGCCGGGGCGGGGCTGCCGAAGAGGATGTCCTGATCCGCCACCAGCACGGTGACCTGCGCGGTATTGTTGGTCTCGTCCTGCTCAGCGATGGCATTCAGCGGATCGATCAGGACGGCGTAGGTGTGCGTGCCCTTGGTCAACACCCCCGCCGCCAACGGAACGCTCTGGACGCTGGAGGCGAAGGCCGCGACGTCGGTGGTGCCATCGGCGATCAGCGTGC
>JANPIY010000221.1:0-2163 GCA_031425255.1 Planctomycetota bacterium | reverse complement strand
GCCTGCCGGCGCAGCTCTCGGATTTTTCAGGTCTTGAGATCAACACCTTCGTCACAAGCGACGGTGTCCGGCTCGCCTACTGGGCCGCAGGCCAGGGCAGGCCACTCATCTTCCTCCCAGGCTGGTCGGCGAACGGGGCTGAGTTCGTCAATGTCATGTACCTGCTCGGCAGGCACTATCGCGTCTACGTCCTCGACCCCCGCAACCAGGGTCTCTCGCAGCGCGTTGACTACGGGTCCCGCATATCGCGCTTCGCCATGGATTTGAGGGAGTTTGGTGACCATCTGGGCCTGCAATCCGCCGACTATGTCGGCTGGTCGATGGGGGCGTCGGTGCTCTGGAGCTACATCGACCTGTTTGGCACCGGGCGCATCCGCAGGCTCGCCATCATCGACGAGCCGATCTCGATCTACAGCCACGCCGACTGGTCCGAGCAGGAGCGGTTGGAGGCGGGCGGGATGACGACCTCGCCGGAGCGCATGGTCGCCGCATTCACGCAGGGCGCCCCGACCAACAGCCTCATCGTCGACATGAGCGCGGTGGAGCGCGCCATGGCGATGGACGCCCCAGCCTACGTGAACTCCACAAGCTTCGCGCGCGCGTTCATCCAGAATGACCCGGTGGCCCTGGGCCGCGTGCTCTTCGACCACATCACCAATGACTGGCGCGATGTGGTCCGCCGCCGGATCAACGTGCCGACCGTGATCTTCACGGGCGAGCTCAGTCGCAACCTGCCCAGCCAGAGATGGATGCACTCGGTCATCCCGGGTTCCACGCTCCATGTCTATTCGGCGGCCGAGCAGGGCGACCACTTCCTCGCGTTCAAGAATCCCGAGCGGTTCACGGCCGACCTCCGGGCATTCCTCGAACGCTGAGCGAGGCGCGAGCCGCGGCCACGGATGGCCACGGCTGACGTTACCAGAACCCACCATCAAGGAAGACAAACCATGCCTGTAGTTCGTGTGAGCTGGTTCGAGGGCAAGAACCATGACCAGAAGGCGAAGGTGGCCGCGGAGATCACCGACAGCATCGTCCGGAACACCGGAACCGATGCGAAATACGTCTACGTGATCTTCGATGACGTCGCGCCGAGCGACTGGGCCGGCGAGGGCAAGCTGTTCGGCACCCCCTCGTCCTGATGCGGATGGCGCGACTGAGATTTGGCAAGGCGGTCGCTGACTGGAACAACGGTCGCTCCAGCCGGCTTGCCGCCTGAGTTGGAATGGGCCGGCCTGAGCGTGTGCCGGGCCCAGCTTTCTTTCGAGCAGAAATCTGGAGAAATGACATGACGTATCAGATCGCAATGATGGTCGGCAGCTTGCGCCGGAGCTCGTTCAACAGGCAGGTCGCGCATGCGCTTGCCCGCCTGGCGCCCGCCGACTTTACCTTCGCGGAACTGCCGCTGGGCGACCTCCCGCTCTACGATCAGGATGGCGACGCCGCGCCGGCAGAGTCAGTGGTCCGTTTCAAGGAGGCAATCGCCGGGTCGCAGGGCGTCATCTTCGTGACTCCGGAGTACAACCGCTCAGTTCCGGGCGTGCTCAAGAACGCCATCGACCATGCGTCGCGTCCTTACGGACAGAGCGTCTGGTCAGGCAAGCCCGCGGGAATCATCGGGGTGTCGGTGGGCGCGGTCGGCACGGCCGCCGCGCAACAGCATCTACGCAGCATCCTCGCCTACCTCGACATGCCCACGCTCGGGCAGCCGGAGGTATTCCTGCAATGGAAGGATGGGCTGGTCGACGAGCGCGGCGAAATCGCGCCAGCGAGCCGCAACTTTCTCCAAGGCTGGATGGATCGATTCTCCACCTGGGTGCGACAGCACGGCGCCTGAACGTGTCACCGCTCGTGAGTGAAACTCGAGTCCGAGCCACTTACCTACCTGGATGGCGCGCAGCCCGTCGCCAACCGGTTCGAGGCGACGGGTGGCCGCGCCGTGGCCATCGAGGTCAACGTGCCGATCGTGACTCAGTCTTCGCCGCGGTCGAGAAAGCGCGGACCGAGCTCGGCGGGCTGGACGTCGTCATCAACAACGCCGGCATTGCGCCGACCACGCCGATCGAGACAAGCATTCCGAGCGGCACGCGCAGCCTTGGAAGGTCGCGCGGCTCCGCTACAGCTGGAGGGGCGCTTCGCCTGAGACTGCCACGTCCTTCAACGGTG
>JANPIY010000220.1:0-7357 GCA_031425255.1 Planctomycetota bacterium | reverse complement strand
AAACAGCATTGACCGCCGGCTGCCAGCCGGCTCGGCACCTGCTCGATAAATGGACGCGCAACAGGACGACTGACGTCATCCGTTATACGACACAGCCGGCTGGCAGCCGGCGGTCCCAGGGGGGACGACTGACGCCGGCGCTGTCGTTCACCACCACTGCACCAATCCCGCCCCAGGGTAGAACCGCTTGAGGATGTCGCTCGCCGCGCTGCCGGTCTTAGCCATCTGGTAGGCGCTGACCTGCGACATGCCGACGCCGTGGCCGTAGCCGCGGCCTTCGATGACCAGGGTGCCGCCCTTGGCGGCGGTGGTGATGCAGCGCGTCCAGTTGGTCGAGCGGATCTGGCCGGGTCCAACCGCCAGGCGGAAGGTGGCGGCGGCGATCTCGAGATCGGACTCGTGGTTGTTCAGCAGGTGGCGGACGGTGACGGTCGCCACGCGGCCGCTGTCGGGGAAACGGCCGAGCATGCGCACCGCCACCACCTGGCCGATGGTCAGGCGGTCCTCGGGGTGGCTGGCGGCCCAGCGCTGCAGGCCGGCACTGACGGTCGCCAGCGGCAGCTCGATGCGCCAGTTCAGGTGCGTGAGGGTGAAGCCCAGGGCCTCGGCGCCGACGATACCGTCGGGATCGGCCACCGATGGCATCACCGCGGTCATGCTGGTGGTGCCATCGGCGCCGGTGAGGTCGGCGCGGAAATTGTAGGCGCTCTCGGTACGGCCGCCCGAACAGGCGTGGAAGAGGGCCGGCACCGGCAGGCCGGAGACCGCGATGAGCTGGCCCTTGGTCTGTTCGAGCGCCACCGCCATGCGCGCGGGCAGCGCCTTGAGGCCGCCGTACGCCATGTCGACGGTGTAGTGCCAGTGCAGTTGCCAGGGCCGGTCGAGGTTGACCAGGTAGCGGTCGACGGTGTAGCTGCGCGCCGCCACCGCCTGCGCCTTGATCGCCTCGAGCGGCCAGCTCGGACTGATCTCGGTCGGCAGGACGCCGCGCAGGTACTGTTCCAGGCCGACGCGTTCGATCAGCAGCGCCTTGCGGCTGGCCGGGTCGATGGCGACCTCGGGCTGGCCGGTGAACTGCAGGGTCTGGGGTTTGCCGAAGGGCACATCCAGCAGCGCGCTAAAGGTCGCGGCGCCGGCCGCCGGCCGCACCGCGATGATCAGGCGCTCGCCGAGCAGGACCTTACCGGTGGCGCTGGTGGTCAGGCCCTTGCCGGTTGCGCGTACGCGCAGATCGCCGGGTTGGAGGTGGAAGCGTTCAGCGCCATAGGTGATGAGGCCGCCGCGCGGCAGCGCCAACACCACCTCCGGGCCGTGCGCCAGCAGCACGCCGATCTGCGGTTCGCTGGTGATGCGCGGCAGGCGGCGGGCGATCTTGCCGGCCACGGGCGTGGTGGGAGCCATCGGAGTGGGGACCGCGACGGCTTCCTCCGGCGGTTGTGGCGCGCGTTCCGGCACCGTCGCTGGCGGATTGACGGTGGAGACCCGCGAACCGCGCATGCTGTCGATCTGGCAGCCGAGGGTGGTCAGCAGCGTGATCGCCAACAGGGTGATCAGCAGCGCTGGGGTCCGTCGCATCAGAGACTCCTTCTAAGGAACCGGGAAACGGCTGCGGTAGCCATCGAACGCCATGGTCACATCCGGCGGCAGGCGCTGCTCCCACTCGCGGTAATGGACCTCGTAGCCCATGTGGGTCAGCACCGTGCGTCTGGGTCTGAGGCGCGCAATGATGGCCTGCGCCTCGGCCCAGTTGAGATGGGTGGAATGCTCCTGCTCGCGCAGCATGTCGAGCACCAGCAGATCGAGGTCCTGCAGCAAGGCATCAGCCTCGGCAGGCAGGACTTTGAGGTCGGTCAGCCAGGCCATGCCCCCGCAGCGGAAGCCGCTGGTGCGCCCGGCCGGCCCGTGGCTCATGGCGAAGGCGATCACCGGCAGGCCGGCGACCTCGGTGACCTCGCCATCGATCATCGCCACGTTGATCAGCGCCGGGCTGCCGTACTGGTAGAGCCGATCGCGGTCGCCGAAGCAGAACGGGAACATGCTCTCGACCGCGTCGAGGTGTTCACGGTTGCCGTACATCCGGATCGGGCTGCCGCCCATCAGGCGGTTGAGGTGGCGCAGGTCGTTGATGCCATGCGAATGGTCGGCGTGGTCGTGGGTCAGCAGCACGCCATCGCAGCGCACGATGCATTTCTGCGGATAGCTGCGCCCATCCCAGGTGCGGTCGGGGTCGCGCATCTGATGCATCAGGTCGGGGCCGGAATCGATCAGCAGCACCTGGCCCTGCGGACCGGTCAGCACCGCCCCCGCCCGCCGCCGCAGATCGCGGGGATCCTCCGACCACAGCGCCGGATAGCCCCACGGCGGATTGCCATGGCTGGTGCCACAGCCGGTGATCAGCAGTTCCCAGTCGGTCATGCGGCGGCATTCAATCCCGCGCCGGCCAGCCGGCAACCGGTCCACGCCGGCCTGACCCATCCGTTGCGTGCCGCGCGTCGGCCCACCATCATCGTGCCCTTGCCCAGGAGACTCGACGATGAGACATCTGCTCCCCTGCCTGATCGCCATGCTGGTAGGTGTGACGCCCATGTCGTTCACCGCGGAGGCCGCTCCTGAACAATTCACGCTCGCCGACGGGCGCGTGCTGATCGGCACCTATGACGCCAAGGCCGGAGTGCTCTCGATCGTCGGGAAGATCAAGGGCGCGGTCCCGGTCAAACCCGACGACATCGTCAGCCGCAAACCGGCGCCACTGGAGCCTGCGAAGAACAAGGATGCCGACGGCGGCGGCGGCGAAGGCGAGGTCGCCGAAAAGAAGAAGCGTCCGGTCGCCGCCCCGGCCGATCCCAAGGCAATCCTGATCGAACAGCAGAGCACCTGGATCGCGCGCAAGACCATCGAGCTGCGTTCGTTCGACAGCAAGATCGAGCGCACCCGCCGCAAGATCGTCGATTTCCGCAAGCAGTTCCATGAGCGCGCCAAATCGGAAGACGGTTGGTACGACCCCGAACGCGTCGCGGAGCGTTTCCTCGAGGAGCGGACCGAGACCCTGCCGCGCTCGCAGCAGAGCAATACCGCGGTGCGCGGCCTGGTCGACGAGTGCAAGGAGCTGATCGCCAAACGCGAAGCGCTCGACAAGGAACTGGTGAATGCGCGCACGGCGCTGGCCGAGCTGGAAGGCAAGCCGGCACCGGCCGCGCCGGCGAAGTGACGGCCTCCCGGCAACCCGTTCGGACCTCCGCCCTGGCACCACGCACTCCCGACGGCAGGTTGTAAGCCATGCCCACCGCCGTGATCGTCGGGGCCGGAATCACCGGCCTGAGTGCCGCCCAGATCCTGATCGATGCGGGGTGGGAGGTGGTGATCCTCGACAAGGGCCAGCGTCCCGGCGGACGCTTCGCCGCCCGCTGGTTCGGCGACCGCAGTCGTCGCATCGACGTCGGTGCGCAGTTCCTCTCGGTGCGCGACGCCGGCTTCGCGGCGGCGGTGCACGCCTGGGAAGCCCGCGGCTGGGTCCGGCCGTGGTGCACCGGCATCCCGCTGCTGAGCGCCGACGCCCTGCTCGACGGCGAGGATGGCTTCCCGCGTTGGCTCGGCGTGGGCGGGATGTCCGGCCTGGCCTGTGCGCTGGCGCACGGCTTCGCGCCCCAGCAGCCGGCCACCGTCACCGCGCTGCGCGTGGCTGGCGGACGCTGGATCCTCGACGTGGTTCCGGGCGATGCGGTGCGCGGCACCGCCAGCGGTCCGGCGCAGGAGGTGGCCGCTGATGCGGTGATCCTGACCCAGCCGACGCCGCAGATCGTCCATCTGCTGGGAGCCTCCTCGCTACCGCTGCCGGAGGGTCTCCTGCAGGTGCGTTACGATCCTTGCGTCGCGGTGGTGATCGACATCCCCACCTCGGCCGCGGCCCAGTTGGCGCATCCCGGTGCCGTGCGCATCGAGGATCCGGTCAGCCCGCTGTCGTGGGTGGCCTCGGCGCGGGGGCGCGGCGAGGTGCTGAACGGCGACCTGCTGCTCCTGCATGGGCGCGGCGACTGGAGCGCGGCGCATGTCGATCACACCTCCAGCAGCCTGGCGGATGACCTGCTGAGCGCCTCGTTGCCGACGCTGCGGCGCCTGGGCATCACCCGCGATCTCGCCCACTGCAACCGCGAGGCGCGCGTGTGGCGCTACAGCCGCTGCGTGGCGCCCTGCGCGGCGCCGTGGCTGCGCGTGGAGGCGGCGGCCCCCCTGCTGCTCGCTGGTGATGGTTTCGGCAATGCGCCGCGCGTCGAAGGCGCCTGGTTGTCCGGCCGCGCCGCGGCCGAGGTCATCCGCGACCGAGCGTGAGCATGATCGGCAGATGGTCCGAGTACCATCGGTTGGGCGCGCCACGGTAGAGCAGCGGATCCTCGGCGATGATGCGCACGCGACCGATGATGCCGAGACCGCCCGCCGGCGGTTCGAGCAGCACGCCATTGACCAGCACCTGATCGAACAGCAGCCAGCCGCCCTGGTGCATGCAGGTGCCGCGGGCATCACGCAGACCCTCCGGCGTCAGGTTGTAGAGTCGGCCTGGTTCAGCGCTGCCGGTCGGCGGGCGGCCGATGGCCGCCTCCGCGGCGATGGTCAGCGAGCGGCTCGTCGGCTCATCATTGAAGTCACCCATCACCACCAACGGCGTGCCGGCGGCGCCGCAGCGTGCCGCCAGCTCGCGCAGGGTGCGGCCGTAGGACATTCTCAGACGGCTGCCCGGCATCGGATCATCCGGATCGGTCGCGCCGCTGCGCCGGCTCTTGCCGTGGATGAACACCACGGTCAGCGGCTGCACCCCATCCACCAGCAGATCGACCTGCACCAGCGGGCGGACGGCGTCGAGGTCGTTCGGCCATTGCGGCGACATCCGCACCGGGGTCAGCGCCGGGACGCGGCGGATCAGCGCGCCGACATCGATGCCGCGCGGATCACGCGATTCGATGTGCTGGTCGCAGCGATAGCTCAGATGCGCCGGCCGCCAGTGGATCTCCTCGGCCAAAGCGCGCATGACGCCGTGGTTCTCGACCTCGGCGCAACCGATCAGGTCGGGAGCCGGCGTCACCCGGTCGATGATGTCGGCCACCTCGCGCAGGTCGCGGTGATACAAGCGGGTCGAGCGCACGATGTCATCGATGCGCGGATCATCGATATCGTCGTGCAGATTGTAGAGGTTCCACCACAGCAGGGAGAGGGTCGTTGGCACGCGCGTAGCATTTCAACCCGCGGGAGGAGTGCGAGGAGGCGGCAGCGCCTGTCCCCTCCGCCCACGGCTCCCCCTATTCGAACCCCACCGCTACTCCTACCGTGCCCCGCCATGCGCCCCCAGCTGCTCGCTCTCGACCTCGATGGCACCCTGTTGACGGAGGACTGCCAACTGCCCATGGCGCATGCGCAGGCGGTCGACGAGATCCGCCGTCTCGGCGTGCAGGTGGTCATCGCCACCGGCCGTGGGTTGATGACCGCCCGGTTGCCCTGGGACCAGATCGGTGGACACGGGCCGCTGGTGTGTTTCAACGGGGGCTGGGTCGGCCATCCCCATGACGGCACCATCCTCATGCGCGCGCTCAGCGAAGCGGATGTCCACGTCATCATGGCGGCGCTCGCCGGACGCGATGGCGTGGTATGCTGCTACCCTGATGCGGTGACCTGGGTGATGAGCCACGAGACCCGCCTGACGCGTACCTGGAGCCGCCTCTATCAGGTGCCGATCCAGCTGCGCGCTGACCTCCGCACCACCTGGACCGGCCACAGCCTGAAGATCCTCTACGTCGACACGCCCGAGCAGATCCTCGAAACCTGCGCCCAGCTCCAGGAATGTTTCCGCGGCCGTTTCGAAGTGGTCATCAGCCAACCCGACCGCATGGAGATCCTGCCCATCGGCGTGACCAAGGGCTGGGGCGTCCAACGCCTGGCCGCGCACCTGGGCATCCCGCAGGCGGCGGTGTGGGCCGTAGGCGATGCCGACAATGATCGCGAGATGCTGGAATGGGCCGGCGTCGGCTGCGTCATGGGCCAGGCCTCATGCCGTCTGAAAGATCTCGCCGACGTGGTGCTGCCGAGCATCGATGCACGCGGCCTGGCAGCGTTGGTGCCGATGATCGCGCGCGCTCTGGAATAAAACGGGCTCCTACCGCAACCACTCCTTTTGGTTCCTCCGCGAGATGCGTGGGTTGGGCAACTCCAAGGACGTGATCCGCTCTTGGGATCCATGGGAGAAAGCTGGCCGCAGAGGCGCAGAGACGCGGAGGAAGGCAAGAACAGGTGCTTTTCGGCTCTGCGTCTCTGCGTCTCTGCGGCCCGATCGTTTCTCATCGACTGCACTGCACCCACTGATGACACCGAAGATCCTCCTTTTACTTGGCGGCTTTGAGCAGCTCCGGGTTCCGGGTCACCACCAGCGTGCCCCACATGATGGTCCAGTGGCCTGGGAAGGTGCAGACGTACTCGTAGTCGCCTTCCTGCGCCGGCGCGGTCAGCAGCAGCAGTTCGTGTTTTCCAGGATTCACCAGTTTGGTGCCGGCGAGGACCTGATCGCTGCTGGGGATGAACACCCGCCCCTGGGCGTCGGGCTTGTCGATCGGCATGACCTGCGCCGCCAGGGCGACCGCCTGACGCGACCCTGGGGTCACCACCGCGAGGTTGTGCGGCATCATGTCCTCGTTGATCAGGTCGATGGCGAAGGGTTTGCCCGCTTCCACCACCAGCCTGGGCTGATCGTAGCGCATCTGTTCGCGCACGGTCTTCAGGGTCAACACGCGCACCGACAACGCAGCGAGCTCGGCCTGCGCTCTGGCCACTTCGTCACCGCTGAGCAGGCCGGCGAGCTGATCACCGACCTCGAGCACGCGTTTCACTTCTGCGGTGGTGCGTTGCGTGAGCGGCAGGGCCTTGGCCCACGCCACGATCCCGCCAACCGCGGCGCTGGCGTTGGCCTTCGCCCAGGTGCCGGGACCGAGTGTGCGCAGGCCCTCGGCCGCTGCCGGCACCTGCTCGCCCTTGGCCAGCAGGCCGGCCAGGGCGTTCGCCACCGCGGCGGGATCGGCACCGGTGGCCAGCGCCGCGCTGATCGCCGCGCGGCGCAGACCGCCCGCGGCATCCGTCGCCAGGATCACGCTCGATGAGGGTGCCGGTGCCGCCTGGCGGTCGCTGCGCACGAGCTCATGGCGCTCGCCATCGAGTATGATCAGCGAGAACTGGTCCAGGCGTCTGCCCAGGCCCTCGTCGGTGCGAGTCCACACCGTCACCGACTCGATCGCCTGGGCGCTGCCGAGGTCGACCTCCCACCACGGCTGATCCTCGTTCTCGTTGCTGTGGGTCGAGGTGCCCGCGCCGAAGGAACCGTCGG
>JANPIY010000219.1:0-7751 GCA_031425255.1 Planctomycetota bacterium | reverse complement strand
GCCGACAACCACCACACCCACGGCAGCACCAGCACCCACGTGAAGGCCCACGGCGCAGCGAAGCGCAGCACCTGCTGCTGTTCCAGCAGTACCACGGCGACGGCGTAGACCATGAGGAACGCCACCAGTGGCCACACCGCCCAACGCGACACCGGCCGGCGAGGCGCCGGCACCAGGCTGCGGAACACCCGGCTGAGGATTCGTGCGATGTTCATGCCCGAGGCCACGGGGAGGGGAAGGTCACCGCGAAGACGCCAAGGGCGCAAAGAAATTGCCGAGTCGGCTGGACGGACCATCCACCGGCGTCTGTATCAAAACGACGCCCCTTGCGGATTCCGGTCCTTTGCGCCCTTGGCGTCTTTGTGGTGACAGTCTCCAGAGCGCCGTTCATGGCGTCAGCTCCACCAGCCGGCGGTTGCCGGTGTCGGCCACCCACACCCGCCCCTGGCCGTCGATGGCCATCCCCCAGGGCGTGGCGAACTGGGCATCACCGCTGCCTGGTCGGCCATAGCGGCCGAGCAGCGCACCGGTTGGCGACAGCCGGGTGATGCAGCCGCCGCTGTATTCGACCACCGTCAGCGCGCCGTCCGCACCCACCACCACATGGTAGGGGAAATGCAGTTCGGGTGGCTGGTCGCCGCCGAGCACGCCGATGAAGCGGCCATCGTCATGGAAGACCTGGATGCGGTTGTTCATCGCATCAGCGATGTACAGCCTGCCGTCGGCCCAGGACAGACCCTGCGGGCGCTGGAAACTTCCAGGGGCGGTGCCGAAGGTGCCGAAAGTGGCCAGGTGCCGGCCATCACCGGCGAATTTCTGCACGCGATCGTTGCCGCCGTACTCCGAGACGTAGAGGTTGCCGTTGCGATCGGTGGTGACGCCGACGGGATAGAGGAAACCGCCATTGCGCCGGTCCTCGTCAGGACCACCGATCATGCCGGTGACCACGCCCGCCGCATCGAACAGCACCACCCGGTGGTAATGCGTATCGGCGACGGCGATGCGGCCGTCCGGCAGTTCGACCACGCCTTCCGGTCGACCGACGGTGAAGGCCGGCATCTGCCATTGGCGCACCAGGGTGCCGGCGCCGTCGTAGACCAGCACGCGACCGGCGGTGTCGAGGACTAGCACCTGGTCGCTGCCGAGAGCGCCCAACGCGCGTGGTGCCGGTTGGCTGGCCGCGACCGGCGGCAGGTTCCAGCTGCGTTCATGGCGGAAGGTCAATGCCGGCTGCTGATCATCATCGCAGCCGGTGAACACGCCCAGCGTGAGGAGCAGCATCAACGTCATGAGCGGTGCAGCCCCGCGTGCCTGCGGTGCGATCGTGATCGCTGTAGCTGCCAAGCGGCGCGCTTCCGCGTTCTCCGGCCCATGCAGCAGCGTCAGCGTCACCCGTTCGCCCACCATCAGCGGCCGGTGCGGGCGATGCACCCAGGTGCGTTGCCGCTGATCACCGCGACGCATCACGGTGACGGTCGCGACGTGGCCATGGAACGCCGCCGAACTGACGACCAGGTCGCCGGCGACATCGGGCCGCACCAGCAGACATTCCGGACGCACGCTGCCGAGTACATCGCTTCCCGGCACCCACTCGGCGTCCTCGTGGCCGAACCAGTTGGTCGCCCCCAGGCAGGTCGCGGCGGCGAGAGAGGGGGGATGGTGGTAGAGCTCATCGACCGCGCCGTGGTGCAGCACGCCGCCGTCGCGCAGGCAGATCACCTGGTGGGCATGACCGATCACCCGTTCGGGAGCGTGCGTGCTGTAGACCAGCGAGCCATCGCGCGCGCGCACCAGGTCGAGCAGGACCTGCCAGCAGCGTGCGGCGAGCGCGTCATCGACATGGCTGAAGGGTTCATCGAGCACCAGGACCGCGGCCTCGCTGGCCACCGCCCGAGCGACTCCGAGGCGTTCGCGTTCGCCGGTCGAGAGCTGGGCGGGCGTCGCGGCGGCGCAATGGTCGAGGGCGAAGAGCGACAGGAGGTCGCCGACTGCTCGGCTGGGAGCCTGCGGTGCCACCGTGGTGAGATGGGCCGCCACGCTCAGCGACGGCCACAGGCCGCCGTCGGGAGACCAGTAGAGCGGGAGCCGTCCATCCGACCTCGGCAGTGCTGGACGTACCACTCCGCTCGCTGCCTGCTCAAAGCCCACCAGCAGATTGCACAGCGAGGTCTTGCCGGCACCGGAGGCCCCGAGGATGGCGGTGATGCCGCGGTGGATCGTGAGCGACACCTGCGCGAGCCGCGGCTGCGCGCGCCCAGGCATGGTGACCTCCTCCAGGACCCACAGCGGAGGACTCATGACGTCGCGTTTCCGTGCCCGGCCGCCCGTCCACCCGGCCGGTACAGGCGGAGGGCAGCATGGACCAGCGCGATGGTGAGTAGTGGAACCAGCAACGTCATCGCCACCTGCACCGCCAGCGCGGTGCTCTGTCCGTAGTGCATCAGGTTGTAGAGCCGGACCAGGACCGGGGTCATATCCACAGGGTGGAGGATGGCGGACGCTGCCAGATCACAATACGCCCACAGGAAGAGCAGTGTCACCGCCCACCACTGCCGCCGCCCGGCCAGCTGCCAGCGCACGGCGCGCGCCGCCCGACCGCGGTCGGCGGGACCGGCCTCCAGCAGTCCGGCCAGATGCCAGGCGGCGGCCTCCGGCGCCGCGGCGCTCATCCAACGCAGCATCAGCGCGTAAGGCAGCACCAGCAGCACCAGCGCCGTCACCAGCGGTAGAGGGGTGTCGGCCAGCGCGCGCAGCAGCGGGAGCTGGCACAACGCCAAGCCGGCCAGCCCGACCACCAGCGATCCGCAGAGCCCAGGGACCAGCAGCGCCACCGCCGCTAGGCGTAGTCCTGGCAGGCGGCGCGGCGCCTGCAGGGCGCTCAGCACCATCCCCGCGATGATCCAGGCGCAGGCACTGGCACCGAGCGCGAAGACCAGGCTGGCGAGCAGTTCGCGGCGCAGGTTGCCGGCCTGTCCCAGGGCCACGTGCAGGCCAGCGCTGGCCTGCAGCACCACGCTCATCAGCGGGAAGATCACCAGCGCCGCACTGCCGACCAGCAGCAGCACCCAGGCGCTGGCCCGCAGCCATTCGGTCGTCACCGGCGCGGCGACGGCAGGGGCGGTGCCGGCGCCTCGCAGCAGCCGCCACGCTAGGAGCACCGCCGCCACTTGGAGAGCGACCCCAGGCGCGGCCTACAGCAGCGTGGTGCTGAGGAACTGCCCACCGGCCTGGGCGTCGAACAGCCGCACCGCCCAGGTGCCGAGCGCCAAGCGCGATCCCAGTTCGAATTCCCCGAAGGCGAGCGGGAAGATCAGCAACGCGGTCACCAGCCAGCGGCGCCCGGGCCCGGCGCCCCACCAGTTCGGCCAGCGTCCGAGGCGAGCGGCCGCCGGTGGTCCCAGGCGCAGGCAATGGAAGGCGCGCGCATCCAGCGGCGGCGGTGGCACGCAGCAGACGATGAGCAGCGCCACCGGCGCCAACCGCAGGCTGGCCAGGACCAGGTGCAGCAGCAGCGCCACCAGCGGATGCGGCAGCAGCGCTGCCGGGAGCGCCCACGCATGGGCCACGGCCAGGGCCGGGACCGCCACCCAGGCCGCCAGCAGCACCACCACCCAGCGGCGTTCCACCAGGCGCAGCAGGGCGGCGGCGGCCAGGGTCGCCGCCGTGGCGATGGCTGCTCCGCGAGCGAGATCGAGGATCAGGGCGGTGGTGCTTATGGCAGATCCCGCTTCAGCCATTGCAGGCACTGGGCGCGGGCAACCGGCAGTTCGGGCGGTGGCGTCCAGCCGCTGGCGGCCGCGCGCAGCGCGCGCACCTCCGGCGGCAACAGCGCGGCATCGAGCGGGCCGAGGGGGATCTGGCGCGCGGGTGAACGTGCCAGCAGCAGCTCGCCGTCCTCCGACAACAGGAAGTCCACCAGCCGCTGCGCCGCCGCAGGGTGCCGCGCGCCGCGCATGATCGCGACCGTATTGGGGATCAGGATGACGTCCTCGCCGGCCGCCGCCGCGATATCACCGAGGCGGGCGGGGATCATCGCCACCGGTGCGCCGGCATCGAGCGCGGCGAAGAAGTCGTCGCTATCGGTGAAGCCGAGATCGCAGGTGCCGGCCGCGACCAGCGTCTTGACCATGCCGTTGCCGTCGACCTCGCGCAGGCCCCGCGCCCGGCTGTCGTGGTGCCAGGCGCTCAGCGGACCGCCGCCGAGCACCGCCCACAACGTGCTGTAATGGGTGAGGGTGGTGCCGAAACGCGGCTTGGCGATCGCCACCCGGCTGAGCTCGCCAGCGAGCCGGGCACGGATCGCGGCGGTGGTCGCCGGCATCCGCGTGGTGTTGACCATCATCACCCGCAAGCGCGCGGCGAAGGCGCTCCAGCGACCATCCTCCTGGCGCCACGCTGACGGCAGGCGCTGCCAGCCCGGTCCCTGATAGGCGGCGAGCAGTCCGCGCCGGTCGAGTTCGATGGTGCCGAGCTGATCGTTGTTCCAGAACACGTCGCACGGCCCGTCCTCGCCTTCGCTGCCGAGGCGCTCGACCAGGCCGAGCGACTTGGTCGCCTCGCTGTCATAACGCACGCGCACGGCGAGGCCGGTCCGCCGAGTGAATTCGCTGAACACCAGCTCGGCGAAGTGCGCGTCGTGCGCGCAATAGACCACCACGGCGTCGTCGTCCGCCTGGAACCCGAAACGGTAGGTCGCCCACAAGCCACCGACCACGGCGATCAACAGCAGGATGCGCGCGAAGGACGTGGACATGGAGCGACGCTAGGCGGCTTTACCGGCGGCGCCAGTTGGCCGCAGGGGGATAATCTGGGAGCGCCGACCTCGGTCGGCAGGGAAAGGTCCTGAGCGCGCGCACTCAAGTGGGCGACGTCGAATGGATTGCCCCTGCCGACTGAAGTCGGCGCTCCCAGGGCGTTCGGGCTGTGTTATTTTCCGGACCCGGCCGCCGGCTCGAGGGTGTCGAAATATTTCTTCACCGCCTCCTGATATCCTGGCGGCAACTGCTCATGCAGCAGCGCCTCGCTGACGCCTTGGCGGACCTCGCTGAGCGAACGTCGGTAGTCCTCCTCGGCGATGCCGGCCTCGGCAGGTCCGTTGGTTTTCCACTGCATCAGGGTCTGGCCGGCGGTGAGCTGCGAGCGTGAACGTTGCGGATCGAACAGCATCGTGGCGGCGTCGTTCTCCTTGCCTTTGCCGCCGTCGCCTTGCCCTGGGTTCGGTCCCATGCCGCCTTTGCCCTTGCCGCCGTTGCCGTCCTGGCCGCGCTCCTGCATGAGCTGGGCATAGAGCTTCTTGTAGTCGGCGAGGCTCTTCTTGCCCGGTTGTTTGCCGCCGGGTTCGCTGTCGCTCGGGCTGAGGTCGCCGAGCTCGTTGAGCTGGCGCGCCATCTGCAGGGTCTGCAGCGCCTCCTTGAGCTGATCGAGATCACGCGCGCCCTGCGCCACCGCCGAGAGTTCGGCCTTGGCGAGATCGAGGGAATCCTTGAGCGCCGCCAGCGCCTGTTTGGTGGTGCCGGGATTGCCGCTCTGGGCCAATTGGTCCAGCGCCTGCTTCAGCGCCTGCTGCGCCTGCTGACCGGTCTTGCCGGTGGCGCCGGCGAGCTGTTCGAGGCCCTTCTTCAGTTCGTTGCGCAACTGCTGCTGCTGTGACGGATCCGTGCTGGCGGCCAGGCGCTCGGCCACTTCCTTGAGCTGCTCCAGCCGTTCGTGGACGGCCCGGCTGTCGCCCTTGGCGAGTTCCTGCCGCAGCGCCTCGGCCTTGCTCAGGTCGCCTGCACCCAGGCGCTGGAGGTCGCCGCTGGGATCCTGATCGGTGGCGAAGGGCTGCCGCTCGAGGGCCTGCTTAAACGCCGTGCCCAACTGCCGCTGCTCGGCATTCAGCTGCTGACGGTTGAGCGCCTGGTCGGCTTTGAGCTGGTCCAAGGTGGCGGCGAGCCGGGCCAACTCCTGCGCGACCGCGGCCGAGGTCGGCTCATCGGTCTGGGCCTGCGCCAACGCCTCGACCCGTGCCTTGGCCGCCTGCTGCGCGAGCTGCAGCTGCCGCTCCCGTTGGCCCTGGCGCGCGTGTTCCGCCTGCCGGCCGAAGGGGTCCAGTTGCGGCACCAGCCAGACGCCGACGGCGAGCGTGGCGGAGATGGCCACGACGATGCCGCTGCCCCCCCACGGCGTGAAGGGTTGGATGGTGGCGGCGCGGACCTTGGCGGCGCGCTCAGCCGCACGCGCCAGCACGAGTTCCTGATAAGCGCCGGCGCTCCCGCCGATGGCCTGGGCGGTGAGGAACAGGTCGTTGGTGCCGAGCTGCTGATCGACCAGGCGCGCGATGGCGGCCGCCGGGGTCGGCCGTCGCAGGGCGACGACCGTCACCGCCCAGGCGAGCGCGGCGAGCAGGGGGATGACTACGGTGATCGGGGTGAGCGGCAGCGGCAGCACGCCGCTCAGGCGGCTGAGCAGGAGCACGGCGGCGAAGAGCGCGGCGCAGCCGATGAAGGCGGTGAAGCCCAGCCGGGCGAGGCGCACCAGGTGGTGGCGCCGGCGCACGGCGGCGAGCAGGTGTCGTATGGCCGCGGGCATCATGCGCCGAGGACTATGGGCTCCTGGCGAGGCTGGACAAGTTGCCGGACAGGAACTCGGGAGAGTCGGTCGTCCGGTGACCCGGGAGGCCGCAGCCACGAGGCCACCAACGCGAGAAACCCACCGGCAACCGGTGGGTTTTTCGACGAGTCCGATCGCGCGGGGCCTCAGCCTTCGCTGGGCTGTTCCGCTTTGCTGGCGGTTTCCGCCGCCGGTTCCTCGCTAGGCGCTTCCTCGGCCACCGGCGCCACCACCTTCTTGGCGAAGCGCGGGGGCGGGTTGCCCTTGAGCGTGAAGGGTTCGCCTTCAGCGAGGACGACCGCATTCTTCTGCGCCGCCTTGAGCACGTTCTCAACGTCCTCGCAGACGAAGCTGGTGCTCATCTTGAAGGCGACACCGACCTTCTGCTCGCCACCGAGTTCGGTGTACTTGGTCCAGATGATGTGCGCGCTCTGGGTCAGTTCAAACGGCGTGGTCACCCACACCTGGAACTTGCACTCGGCATTGGCCGCGCTCGCACTGTAGACGAAATCGCGGTGGGATTCCTGCGTCGTCGTCAACCCCAGCGCCTTGGCCAGGTGATTGAGGGCGGTACGCGCGGCGTCGCCGGTG
This sequence comes from Planctomycetota bacterium, assembly GCA_031425255.1. GTDB lineage: Bacteria > Planctomycetota > UBA11346 > UBA11346 > UBA11346 > BOG-1363. The sequence continues at coordinate 569 of JANPIY010000219.1, read as the reverse complement.
TTCTTGCCGCGTTCCTGCTGCACGAACGACATCTCGTACGTGCCGATGCTCATCCGCCGCAGGGTCTTGGTGATGGTAGCGTTGATGTTGGGGCCGATGACCACCTTCAGTTCGCGTTCAGGAAAATTGGCGTATGTCACTGGTTTTTCAGGCATGGGCGGGGTTATAGGACGAAGACCATCTGGAACAACCCCCGGCAGGCGCCCCTACCTGTGAACCAGCTGGACGAGGGTGGTCTGGTCGCAGCGCAGGGAACCCCAGTGCAGACGGTGCAGCGCGGCCAGATCGGGCAGGCTGGACTCCAGCCGGGTACGTGGATCAGACAGCAGAGCACACCCGCCAGGAGTCAGCGATCCGGCGATGGTCGCCATCAGCGCGGTGAAACACGCTGGACGATAGAGGATGTCGCCGCCGAGGATGAGATCGTAGGGCCCCATGGGCAGCGGTTCCCCCCAGTCGTGGCGGACCACGCGGGCCTGCTCGTCCAAGGCATTCACGCGCAGCGTGCGGGTGAGGAATTCCACCGCGACCGGACTGGCATCGGCGAATAGGACCTGCGCCGCGCCCGC
>JANPIY010000218.1:0-3623 GCA_031425255.1 Planctomycetota bacterium | reverse complement strand
CCACGAGGCCAGCACTGGCGCCGGCGCACGCGTCACCACCTGCGCCAAGGCCGCGTCCTGGTCCGCCAGCTTCCCCTGCAGGTAGCGCGTCGCGACCAGGGCGGCGTCTTTCAGCGACTCGGCCGGCAGCGTCGCCAGGTGCGCCATGAAGCGGGGCGCGTCCAAGCGTCCCTCTTTCAACGCGATCGCCGCGCCGACCAGCCACACGTCGGGCTGTTCGGCCGCCAGCGCCTGCTCGTACAGCACGCGCATGCCCGCCACCATCGGCAGGCCTCCGCGCAACCAGGCCGCACCGTTGGCATCCTGGCGCGATGCTTCGCTGAGGAGGACACGATCGAAGCTCGCCGGTGCGGCCTCGCGGATCACGCGGAGCGATGCGGTGCTGCTGAGGATCAGCGCCGGTGTCAGCGCTGACAGCGCGCTGCTCAGAGCCGAGACCTCCGCTTCACCATACGGCATGATCTTGCCATCGAGCGCCTGGCCCTGCGCTACCACCGCCAAGGCGGCCGACAAGGGCACCCGACCGATCTTTTTCACCAAGGCCTTGACCTGGTCAGAGCCCGCGGCCACGCGATTGGCCAGCAGCGTGGTGAGGTGCGGCTCCACCAGCGCCGGAGCGAGGCTCGTGAGGTAGGGCACCAGGCGCTCGACCTCGTATTCCTCATCCGACTTCGTGATCCCCGCGATCACCACATCCAACAGGTCCGGATCACCCATGACCAGGAACTGCTGCAGGTGATAGCTGTTGATCTCCTTGGCGCTGGTAAAGGCGGCGATGATGCGGGACCGTACATCGGCATGGATGGTGCCGAGGATGTCCCACAAGTCGGCATGTTCATCGGGCACGACCACCACGGCGCTGTCCGGCTCCTTGCCGGTCACCAGCGACACCACCAGCGTGCGCAGCACCGTGCTGTCCTTGCCCACGCGTAGGTCATTCAAAAGCGCTGCCAGTTCGCTGAGGGCCGCGGCATCGGGCGTCGCGGGGACGGCGCCACGCACCGACCACACCTGCTGCTCATCGTCGTAGGAGAACGAGTCGGCATCGGCTTCGACACGCGGCCGTCCCTCCAGCACCAGCTTGCGGCCCTGCGCCAGGGTGAAGGTCTTGGTGATGGTGCGCTGCTTGCCCGACCCGGACCCGTAGTCGGTCTCGGCTTTCCCAGGAAGCGCATCGAGCGCACCCGCCTTGAGCACGCTCGGCAGCAGCGCTGGCGACACCAACGCCTGCGCCACCACGTGGTGCAGGATCTGGTCGGCCACCGCTTCCGGCAGCGTGCCAGCGGGGGGCTGGACCTGCAGGGCATCGCGCAGGACCTGCAGCGGATCCGGGGTACGTGCGAGGTGCTCCTTCCACGCGTGCTGGGATTCCCCAGGCGGCAATGGTGCGAGCAGTCGCAGGGTACGGTCGTGATCGCACAGACCGAGAGCGATGGCGAGTGCGAGGTGGTACGGCCACGGACGATCCGTGCGGTTGCACCAGGCATCGAGCGTCTCCTTCCGCGGTGCCTCGAACAGCGCCAGGACCTGCGTCCGCTGATCACTCCGCTCCATCGCGGTTACCAGGGTGTTGGCCGCCAGCGACGCCAGCTCCATCTGGTCCTCGGCAAACAGGAACGGCAGCGCCAGATCGACGTAAATGGTCGTCTCATTGCCCGTGCCGGTGCGGTAGCGATAGGGGTCCGAGGCGGTGTGATGCAGCAGTTCGAGCCCGGCACGTCGTTCCACCGCGTCACCCTTCAACAGTTCGCTGACGATGGTGCGCCGTTTCACCGCCGAGGTCTCGAGGGTGAACTGCGCCTTGCGCGCGGGACCGCGCACCGCCGGATCATCGCCGGCGAGGCCGATCGCACCGAGCTGTTCCACCAGACGCTGGCGGAGGGCCACCTTGGCGGTACCGCCACCGTCGGCGCCCTGTTTCGCCACCATCTCCAGTGCCTTGATACGTCGGGGGGTGGGCTGCTGACGATCGGCCACCAGGCGCAGCAGGTGCGCCTGGTGATCGCTGCCGCTGAAATGCCCGATGGTCTCGAGCGCGGTCTCGACCACCACCGGCGCCGGCGACAACAGGGCCGCGGCGACATCGTCGCCCAGGTCCTTGGCTCCGAGGCTGGCGATCAGCTGCAGCACCGACACCTGCTCATCGGGCGTGCCGCGCGTCAGCACCCGACGGAAACGCCAGCGGCACTGGGCCGGTGGGAACAGCGCGCCCGCGCTGAGTTGCCAATTCATCGCGAACTTCTTGCGCACGTCCGACAGTCGCAGCAGACGGTCGAGGGCAGCGACCCGCACCACCGCTTCCGGATCGTCGAGCCAGGTGACGAGGTGGATGATGCCCGGTGCATCGAGAGTGGATTCCACCGTCGATGCGACCTTGGCAAAGGTAGCCAGACGATCTTTCACCCGCTCGGCGTCCATGCCGACGAGGCCCGGCTCGCCCAGGAGTTGGTAGAGCGTCGGCGTCACCGCGCGTGCCACCAGGCGCGCTGCCGGGGCCAGCTCGCGGCGCCGCCCCTTGTCGGCGCCCGCCATCGCCTGTTCGAGGGCGGACAGCGCCGATGGCCCGGCCTGCAGCAGCTCCAGCAATGCGGCGGCTTCCGGCAACCGCGCAATGGTGGCGGCCAACGCCGGTTCGACCTTGGCGGGTGGAGCGGCCTTCGCTGCCGCCAGGGTGTCGCTCCAGTCGGCCACCAGCAGGTCGTAGTGTCCGGCATAGGTGGCGAGCGAACGTTGGGTGCGGCTGAGCAGGCACAGCGCCTGGTGGGCCGCGAGGACCACCACCTCACCCGCCGGACCGCGCTTGGCCGCCACGGTGATGGTGTCGACCAACGGCCTTCCCCAGACACCGAGCGAACCGCGTTGGGCGATCAACAGCGCGGTCGCCTCGCTACGCTGGGGCTCGCTCAACCAGCGTTGCAGCTGAGCCATCACCGCGGCATCGGCGAGCACGCCAGGATCGTCATGATCCGCCAACAGGCGCAGCACCAGGATGGGATCGTTCACCGCGAGCAGCGCGGTGGGGCTGATGTCCTGCAACCGGCCGAGCAGCGCGCGTCCGGCCCAACGCGCGGCGTCGGCATCGCCGCAGGCGACCAGCGCCTGCAGCAGGCGCGGCGCAGCGATATCGCAGCGCGCGCCGAGTTCGCCGATCAGCACCGCCGCACCGCGACGCTGCGCCTGGTCGCTGGCAGCAAAAGCGCGCAGCAGTTCTTCACCCCGCCCGCGCCAGTGCTCGGCGAGTGCGCGCAGCTCTGGCGAACCAGAGGCGAGGTGCATGGCGGCGCTGGTGTCATCGCTCCACATCGTGCCGGTCAGCCCGCAGGCGAGCAGCGCCGGGCACCACCAGCCGGTCCTCATGGCACCACCCCCCCTGGCAAGGTGGTGGCCGCGCGATTCTTCCAGACGCTGATCGCCTGCGTGCGTTCCTCGCCACTGCTGAGTGGATCGTATCCCGGCGGTTCACCGACCTGGCGCGCCAACGCCGCCGCGGCGTCGACGCGCACGCCCAGGCGTTCATGGTCGAGCGCCGCCCACAGAGCGGTGAACCGCCGGGATACGATCCACTCAGCAGTGGCGAGGAACGCACGCAGGCGATCAGCGTCTGGAAGAATCGCGCGGCCACC
>JANPIY010000217.1:0-1609 GCA_031425255.1 Planctomycetota bacterium | reverse complement strand
AGCGCTGGCCTTCCTGTGCGCGGCCTGCGACAAAAAACTCGACCTCGAGCCCGCGCAGAGCGTGAGCGAGGACCTGGCGCTCTCGACTGACGCCAACGTAAAAAGTGTGCTGCTCGGCGTTTACGATGCCATCGCCAAAGATGGCCTGTGGGGCGGCAACGCGCTGCGCGACGCCGAGCTGCTGGCCGCTGACGGCGAGCTGCGCTGGGTGGGCACTTACACCGGTCCGCGCGAGGTATACAACAAAGCCATGATCGCCAGCAACGGCGAAGCCGAAGACCGCTGGACCGATGCCTACGACGCCATCAACCGCGTCAACAACGTGCTGAGTGCGCTTTTGACGGTGGTCCCAGCCGACCAGGCCCGGGTAGAAGGCGAGGCCCGTTTCCTCCGCGCGGCGACTTATTTTGAACTGGTGCGTTTCTACGCCCAACCCTACGACGCGGCCGGCAACAACACGCAACTGGGCGTACCGCTCGTGCTGCGCCCTACCCGTGGCATTGATGAAAACAGCCAGGTGCCGCGCAACACGGTGGAGGAAGTGTACACGGAGATCGTCGCAGAACTCAATCGCGCCAAAACGCTGTTGCCCGAGGAGAACGGCGTGCTGGCCAACCGCTATACCGCCGCCGCAATGCTCGCCCGCGTATACCTGCAAATGGGCCGCTACGAGGAAGCGCGCAGCAATGCCGATGCGGTGATCAGCTCGGGGCGCTACACCCTGGTGAGCAACTACGCCGACGAGTGGAACAACGACGACAACACGGACGAAGACATTTATGCGGTGCAAATCTCCTCGCAGGACTTCGCGGAGGCGACGATGACCATTTTCTTCTCCATCCCGGCCTACGGTGGCCGCGACGGCGACATCGAAATCGAGCAAAAACACCTCGACCTGTACGAGGCCGGCGATGCCCGCTTAGCCTTCTTTTACGAAGGCGCCGGCGCCACGCGCAGCGGCAAGTGGCGCGACCAATACCGCAACCAGCCGATCATCCGGCTGGCCGAAATGCACCTGATCCGGGCGGAAGCCAACCTGCGCCTGGGCGGCACCGTCGGCGCAGCACCCGTGGACGATTACAATGCTTTACATACCCGTGCCGGCCTGCCCGCCATAGCCAGCGTCACACTAGACGAACTGCTGCTCGAACGCCGCCGCGAACTGGCCCACGAAGGCCACCGCATCCACGACGTGAAGCGCCTGAAAGGCAGCGTGGACGGATTGGCTTATAATGATCCTAAACTGGTGTTCCCGATCCCGGCCAGGGAGATACAGGCGAATCCTAGACTGCAACAGAATACGGGGTATTGAGGGGTTTTAGAGGAAGATATTGATTTACTGCCCGGGCCGCTTTTTGGCTTGGGCAGTTTTTGTTATTGGGCCAACCTGGGATCAAATCCTTAGAAATTACTTAGCATCACCGTTTTGGATGGAAGTGATATTACAAAGGTAAGCCACAGCACCTACTTTCCCCCCAAATAACCGATCTTTGCGCCCGCAAATGAACCTGGCGCTCGACATCGGCAATACCCGCACCAAAATCGGTCTCTTTCGGGGCGATTCGCTGCTGGAACAAACGGTCTGGACCGATTGGACGGCGGCGGAATT
>JANPIY010000216.1:0-5969 GCA_031425255.1 Planctomycetota bacterium | reverse complement strand
TGTTCGGGCTGCTGAAGTCGATGCACACGGTCTTGCCACGGCCGCTGGCCGAGCGCAGCGCCGCCACTGGATCGGCGGCGATTGCCGGCAGCAGCACCGCCGCCACGCCCGCGGTGGTGAAGGTCAGGTTGCAGAAGGGTCCGGCTGCGACCGCCTCGACGCCGAGCCCGCCAGCATTGAGCACGCCCGCCAGTTCGCCCGCCATCGCCGGTGGCGGCACGCCCTTGGCCTTGGCCAACTGGAAACAAGGCAGCGCGATATCCGCCGCGACGCCCTTGGCCGGCGGCATGAGCAAGGCGGCGACCGTCGCCTCCGGCACGCCGAGATGACGGGCGAGATGGGCAGCCAGCGGAGCGGTCAACAGGTCAAGCATAGGGAGGTCGCCTCACGAAGGCGCGAAGCCTTGGGGTGGTCACCGGGTCCGCAAGCCTGCGAGCCTGGGAGCGCCGACTTCGTCAATGACGGAATCTTAGATACTTGGCCGCAGAGGCGCAGAGGCGCAGAGGCGCAGAGACGAAAAGACCCCTGCTTTGCCCTTCTCTGCGTCTCCGCGTCTCTGCGGCCGATTCTTCTTCATCAGCTCAACAGCATTGGGCTGGAGCCGGCGCTCCTAGGACTACCGGCGTTTGGCGCGTACGGCGCAGCCGCTGAGCACGTCGTGCAGCGAGCGGCGATCGAGCGATAGCGCGAGCGGCGCCAACGGCCACAGCAGCAGGAAGAAGAACCAGCGCGCCACCGCCCGGCCCCAGGTCAGCTGGTAGCCGGTGTGGGCCTCGACGATCTCGATCGCCAGCTTGCGGTGCCAATAGGGTGCGCCGCGCACCACGGTGGCACCGATGAGGTTGACGATCGCAGCCACCAGGGTGAACAACACGCCCAGGGCGGTGGCGGCGAACAAGGTCAGGAAGGGTTGCTGGTCATCGGCACGCATCAATCGGGCGGCGAGTTCGAACGCGCGCTCGCAGCCATCGGTGTGCAGGAGCGAGGCGATCAGCGGCTTGATGCCGGCGCCTGCTCCTGGGGTGCTGGTCAATTGCGGAAGGCCTTGCTCGATCACCGCCCCGGCCTGGGTCAACGCCCAGGCGTATCCCACCACCACCACCGGCAGGCCGGCGAGCGCCATCACCAGCAGCAGGGTCGCACTGTCGGCAATGGCGGCGAAGGCGCGTTTCCAGGTCGGCGCCGGACCACTGGGGAGCGCGGTGACGAAATCGGGTTGGAGGGCGACGCTCTCCTGGGGCGAGAAATCGGCCGGGATCAGGCCGGTGGACTTCTCCATGCTGCTGAAGGAATCCTCAGCGCGGCGCGGCGGCGGTGGAATGGCATTCCCGCGTGGCGTGGTGTCACTGCGATGGATCAGCACCGAGGTCTTGAACTTGGCCTCCTCGTTCGGTTTGAGGATGTCCGAGCCGGCGTCGCTGCTCAGGAATTCGCCACTGCCGGACAACGCCGCGGCGATCAGCGGGTTGATCTGCCGCCCGCCCTTGCTGACCGTGCGATCGGAGCCGGGCAGGTTGAGCGGATCCATGGTCTCGGTGCGATGCGGATCCGGCTTGCGGTCGCTGCTCGGCACCAGTTCCCCAGGGGTTGCCCGCTGGGTCGGATCGATGGCGATGGTGAAGACGCACGGTCCACACACCACGGTGTCGCCGGAGTTCAGATTCTTTTTTCCCTGGATGCGTTCGCCGTTGACCAGGACGCCGTTGGTGCTGCCCAGGTCCTCGATGATCAGGGTGACGCCATCGTGCAGCAGGCGGGCGTGATGGCGGCTCAGGCGCGGATCATCAATGCGCAGGCCACAGTCCTGGCCACGCCCGAGCAGGCTCGACCCGGCCGGGACCGGGAGGTTGCCATGTGCACCATTCAGGAAGGCCCGCATGGTCCAAGTATGGGTCCTGCACGGCCTTTTGTCACCGGGGGAGTGCAGGTCAGCGTCGAACCCAGGGGTGTACGATGCGGCGACCATCATTCCCGTTCGCGGTCGTCGCGCTGCGAGGCGCGCCGGGCGCCTGATGCGGACCATCCGACGGCGCTCGGGTTGCCAGCCTCGGCTCGACGCCCAGCATGCCATCCCATGCTCGCGGATGGGACATCGGACCTGCGTTGGACGCTGCCACACTCGGTCCAGGTGGCGTGCAGCACCCTCGCCGATGGCGATCAGCGCGACCGCGGCCTGCGTCATGCCTGGCTCGCGAGCCAGGGCGTCAGCCGCTGCGTGGTGCCCAGGCAGGTCCATGGCACGCGGATCGTGCACAGCGCGGCGGATCATGCCGCCCTGGCCGCGGCGGATGGCGTGGTCGGCAACGACGCGGTCCTCGCCGTGGGCGCCTACGGCGCGGATTGTCCTGGGCTGGTGCTGGTGGCCGCAGATGCGTTGGGCATCGCCCACTGCGGCTGGCGGGGAGTCGCCGGCGGCATCGTCTGCCGACTCGTCGCCGCACTGCGCACCGTCAGCGCCGTCCCCAGCGCGCGCTGGTCTGCCTTCATCGGGCCGGGGATCAGCGCACCACATTATGAGGTCGATCACCCGGTGCTCAGCGCGCGCCGGTGGCCGTCATCGGCGCTGACGCCGGGTCGTCCCGGTCATGCCTGGCTGGACGTGGCCGAGGCGATCGCCGTCGATCTCGCCGCCGAGGGGGTGCTCGAGGTCCAGCGCAGCGGCGTCTGCACCGCGCAGGACGATCGTCTCTGGAGCTATCGGCGTCGTGGTGCGGGTCAGGTGCAGTTGCTGGTCGCGAGCCGGACCGCGTGACTGCGACCATCGTTCTCCGCACGCCTGTCGGCCGCGCGGGCGTCCGTCAGCGATGACCTATCTGACCACCGGGTAGCGATCCGATTTGGGATCGACCGACGGGGACTCCGCGGGCGCCAGCAGGCGGTAGATGCCGCCGCGATCGAACGGGTAGCGGACGTACTGGGTGTCGAGATTCAGCGGTGATTCGGCGCCACCCAGCAGCAGGTAGCCGTCCGGGGCGAGTACCTTGCGGATCTTGCCGAAGAGCATGCGTTTGACCTCGACGTCGAAGTAGATCAACACGTTGCGCATGAAGACGATGTCGAAGCGGCCGAGGTTGAACCACGAGTCGAGCAGGTTGAGTTCACGGAATTCGATGTTGGCGCGGATGCTGTCCTTGGCCTCCCACTCGCTGCCCTGTCTGGTGAAATAGCGAGTGAGCAATGCCGGCGGCAGGCCCCGCTCGACCTCCTGTTGGGAATAGCGCGCGCTTTTGCAGCGCGCGATGACCTTGGTCGAGAGATCGGTGGCGAGCAGTTTGACGTCCCACGTCTGCAGCACGGGGAAGTGCTCGCGCAGGGTCATCATGATCGAATACGGTTCCTGGCCGGTACTGGCGGCCCCACACCACAGGTGCAGACGCTTCTCGTTGCCGCGTTTCTTGATCAGGTCCGGGATCAGCTTGTCGCGCAGCGCGTCGAAGGGGGCGATGTCCCGGAAGAAATAGGTCTCGTTGGTGGTCATCGCGTCGATGACCTGATGGTGGAGCGGGCTCCATTCGATCTTGCGCAGGGCGAGGATCAGATCGCCGAGGGTGCGGAACAGGTTCTTCTCGGCGATCGGCTTGAGGCGCGATTCGAGCAGGTAGAGCTTGTCCTCGCCCAGGACGATGCCGGACTTGTCGCGGATCATCTTGCACAGCCAGGACATGTCGGTGGTCATGGCCATGGGATCAGGGCTTCCTGGGAATGCCGTGATACAGCGGACGTCCGAACCGCAGACGCGAGAGGATCTCGCCAGCGACATCGTGGATCGCCATCTGCTTGTCGGCGAGGCCAGCCTTGGCGACGGCTCCGGGCATGCCCCAGACCACGCTGCTGTCCTTATCCTGGACCACGACCTGGCCGCCGGACTGATGGATCAGACGGCAGCCGATCAGACCGTCCTCGCCCATGCCCGTGAGCACCACCGCCAGGGTGGCGCCGCCACAGGCGGTGGCGGCGGAACGGAAGAGCACGTCGGCGGCCGGACGACAGGAGTTCTCCGGCGGCTCCTGGTTCAACGCGAGCTGGAACTCGCTGCCGACCCGGCTGACGGTCAGATGCTGGCCGCCGGGCGCGATCCACACCTGCCCAGGTCGGCACGCCACGCCCCCGACCGCTTCTTCGACCTTGAGCGCGGACTTGCTGCCGAGCCGTTCCGCCAGCAGCTTGGTGAACATCGCCGGCATATGCTGGACGATCAGCACCGGCACCGGCAGATCCCCTGGCAGCATGGGGATCACCTCCGCGAGGGCGTTCGGCCCACCGGTCGAGACCCCGATCACCACCAGGTCGATGCGATGGTCACCGGCAGGGCGGGTCGCCAGCGGCTTCATCGGCGCCGGAGGGGCGCGTACCGTGGACGTTGTGACGACGCCCGCGCGAAGACCCGAATCGGGATTGGCGAGGAGATGCCGGCAGCTGCCTTTGATGCGCGGCAGCAGTTGGTGGCGGAAATGCGCCAGGGACTCGGCCATCGACGAGCTCACCGGTTTGGTGACGAAGTCGTTGGCCCCCAGCTCGAGCGCATGCAAGGTCACCCGCGCACCGTCGGTGGTATGGGCCGAACACATGATCACCGGCAGGCGCGGCCACAGCTTGCGGATCTCCCGGATGGTGGCGAGGCCATCCATCTCCGGCATCTCGACATCCAGCACCACCAGGTCGGGCAGGTGGAGCGCCATCTTCTGCAGGGCGATCTTGCCGTTCGCCGCGGTGCCGATGACCACGATCTCGGGATCTCCAGCGAGGGCATCGCTGATGCCCTTGCGAAACACCACCGCGTCATCGACTACCAGGACACGGACCGGCATCATCCCTCCTGCGAAGCGGACCCGGCAGGGTACCCCAGGAATGGATCAGGCGCAAATCTCCGAGCCCTCCGCGGCCGCCCCTGAGCTCGGGGACGGCTGGCTCAATCCTGCCAATACCAGACGGTTATCACTGCTTGGGCTTGGTCCTGCGAGTGCGAGATGTTGATCAGGCGCTCGCGACCGATGCCGCTGGCGAATGCGGCCGCCTCGCTGAACAGGGTGTCCCACGAGGTGAAGGAGCCGGCTTTGAAGAAGGCGTAAGCGACGGTCATGGCGTCTCCGTGGCCGGAGCATGGGGCGTGCGGCCGGACGCCTAGTCGGTTGCCGTGCCCAGGTCGAGGGTGATGGTGCCGCACCTCACGGGACGAACGTCCCCATCCAACCCCAGCGACGGAGCCACCCATGGCCAACATCACGCTCAAAGGCAATCCCATCACCACCGTCGGCACCCTGCCCGCTGTCGGCGCCAAGGCTCCGGACTTCACCCTGGTGAAGACCGACCTCAGCACCGTCTCGCTCAAGGATGTCGTCGGCAAGAAGGTGGTGCTCAACATCTTCCCCTCGGTCGACACCCCGACCTGTGCGACCTCGACTCGGCGTTTCAACGCCGAGCTGGCCAAGCTCGGCGGCGTCGAGGTGTTGTGCGTGTCGAAGGACCTGCCCTTCGCCTTCAAGCGTTTCTGCGGCGCCGAAGGCCTCGACAAGGTCCATGGAGTGTCCGACTTCCGCGATGCCGACTTCGGCAAGCGCTACGGCGTGACCATCACCAGCGGCCCGATCCAGGGTCTGCTCTCACGCGCCGTGGTGGTCATCGATGCCAGCGGCAAGGTGGTCTACACCGAGCAGGTCGCCGAGATCGCCAACGAACCGGACTACGCCAAGGCGCTCGCCGCTCTGAAGTGAGATGCCGTCCCTGTGACCGCCGGCTGCCAGCCGGCTGGGGCAATCAGGTGGTCGCGGGGTGTGAGCTCCGCGCCACCGTGGTTACGCCCTGCCGGCTGGCAGCGAGCGGTCAATTCTGTTTAGCTAACGCAACAAAGACGGAGGAAAGACAGAGCCCACAGATAGCACAGAGCTGGAGTATTGACCCTCTCTGTGCTCTCTGAGGGCTCTGTGGCTGGTTGTCCTTCTCCTGACTTCAGGATTCAGCCTTAGCAGCTA
>JANPIY010000215.1:0-2570 GCA_031425255.1 Planctomycetota bacterium | reverse complement strand
CAAAGAGCTTATCTATTTGCCGCTCGTCGTCCCGTTCGGCGAACAGGCGGCGCAGGACGTCGCCGAGTTGCGGGGCGCTGAATGGTTTCTCCAACAGGTAGTCGGCGCCGAGATTGAGCGCGGCGAGGATCCGCTCCTTGTCGCCGAAGCTGGTGATGACCACGCGCATGGCACCAGGGCATCTGGAGGGCAGCTCCTTGAGCAGTCCGAGCCCATCTAGACGCGGCATCAGCAGGTCGGTGACCACTGCTTCCCACCCGCGTAACAGTTGCTCCAGGGCAGCGGCGCCATCGCGGGAACCCTCGGCGACGAACCCCTGACGGGTGAGGCCTCGCACCAGCAAGTCGCGTGCGTCGGCCTCATCCTCGACCACCAGGATACGTGGAGGGCTCATGGGCTACCGTGCGTCCATCGCGGCAGGTGTACGCGGGCTTCAACCTGGTCTCCTTGCTGAGTCAGGTGCAGGCTGCCATCGATGCTGCGCAGCAAATGTCGTGAGATGAACAATCCGATCCCAAGGCCGCCCTGCTTGATGCTGTCATACGGCTCATCGGCACCGTCACCGAGTAGATCGGCAGGCAAGGTGCCACGATTACGGATCACGACCTCCCATGCGCTATCGGCCGGCTGCACCTGCAGGTGCACTGGTCCGCCACCAGCAACCGCGTTGCGCAGCAGGTTGTCGAGCACGATGCGCAAGGTGGCCACCGGGCACGCCACCGGTGCGGTCGTTTCCGGCAGCGTGCGCTCGATGGTGGCTCCGCTGCGTGCCAATTCATTGTCGATGGACTCGGCCAAGATAGCGATCAGGTCGACGCCGATGTCCACCTGCGTAGCCGTGCCACTCGGTTTGGCCAACTGGTACACCAGCTCAACCGCCCGATTGATGCGCTCAAGGTTGGCCTCGATCCGCTGACAGAGCGGCTGATCGGCAGGCATCGCACCGCTGTGATGTAGTTCATCGATCAACAGCCCGATGTTATGCAGTGGGTTGCGGACTTCGTGGGCGACGCTGGCGGCGATACGGCCAAGGATCAGGAAGCGTTCCTGTTGGGCATAGTCACGCTCGGTGCGCAGCTTCTCTTGCGTCACGTGGAGGTACTCGCAGAGCGCGAAAACCAGCACGCCCATGCCTGGTCCGAGCAAGACGAACTCGACTGCCTTCGATAGGACATGAATTCCAGTCGCGATGTGCGACTCGTCGAGCAGGTCATCGTAATAGAAAAAGGCTGAGCCGAAGAGCGTGGCGGCGATGGCGATGAAGTACGAGCGACGACGGGTTGCCATGGACGTCTCTGGTCTGGGTGATGGACGGATGAGACGTCGTCCAACGATCAATGGTACTGATAACGGACAGCTGATGCTCAGGGATCCACGCCAGCAGGGCGGTCGGAATCTCCTCCGTTAGGAACGTCCTCCAGGGAGTCTCCGGTCTTTGGGGAGACTGCACCGCGACGTAGTCCGCTGGTCAGGCGTACGCCTCCGGCATCATCGACGATCAATGCCTCGACCTGCGGCAGGCGTTCCGCCAACTCCAGCCCGCGCTCCGGTCCGAGCACGAACAGCGCCGTGGCGAGCGCATCGGCGCGCCCTGTGGTCGCGGCCATCACCGTGACGCTCTGGCAGGCTCGCGCCGGCCAGCCGGTACGTGGGTCGAGAATATGGCAATACATCCGTCCATCGACCGTGATGTAGCGCTCGTAGTCGCCTGACGTCACCACCGCCATATTGGCCACCGGTAGCACGGCGAGGTTCTCGGTCAGGTCGCGCGGATGGCGGATCGCCACCCACCACAACCGTCCTCCATCGTTGCGGCCATTGGCATAGATGTCGCCACCCGCATTGACCACGAAGCGGCGGAAGCCGAGGCGTTTGAGCACCTGCACGGCGTGGTCGACGATCGCTCCCTTGGCGATGCCACCCAGGCCGAGGTGCACATCGGGTGCGAGCAGACGCACCGTGCACTCGTGTTCGTCGAGCTGGACCTGACGGAATCCGACCCGTTTCACTGCCGTGGCGATGGCGGCGGGATCGGGCAGGCGTGGTGGCCAGGCCTTGAAGTCCCACAGACGTCCGGCGCTGCGCCACGTGATGTCGAAGGCTCCATCGCTGTCATGGCCCGCCTGCACCCCATCGCGGATGACGTCGAACAGTTCCGGATCGACGCGCACCGGACGGCGGAAGGCCTCACGGTTGACCGCCATCAGCTGGCTGTCGTCCCGCCACTCGGTCATCATGGCTTCGAGACGAGCCATCTCCCCGAGCGCTGCGATGATGCCGGCCTCGGCTGCCAGGGCGTCGTCGTGCAGCACCAGGATACGCACTTCGGTGCCCATCAGACCGACCACGCGCTCGACGCGGTTGTGTCCTTTGCCGCCAAGCAGACGGGCGTTGAGCAGCGGACGTTGGGTGGCACCGATGGCCGGTAGGGGTTGCAGGTCGGCGGTCATGGCTTGGCGACCCCGAGCCGTGCGAGCGCATCGCCGAGCTGGCTGAGCGAACGTCCGCGCGCGAGTTCGCGTCCATCGATGCCGATGAGCACCAGCGTCGGCGTCGCATCCACGGCGAAG
>JANPIY010000214.1:0-7421 GCA_031425255.1 Planctomycetota bacterium | reverse complement strand
CATGAGGGCTTCCACCAATTCGCCCACCGCGCCTTCGGCGAAATCCATCAGTGGCCGCAGTGGTTTAACGAAGGTCTGGCGGCTTACTTCGAGACCGCGGTTTTCGCCGGCAATCGCATCACACCACCGAAGGCGCCACGCGAAGATTACCTGGCTGTGCTGCGCAGTGACAAACAGGGCGGTCGACGGACGCTCGCGCAATTCATGACCATCGAACTGGCGGACTGGAACCGTTCCCGCAAGGATTACGCCTATGGGGCCTGCCTCGCGCATTACTTCCTGAAGCAGGGCGACGCCCAGGTGCAGGATGCTTTCCGTGGCTTCATGAGTGCGCTGCGCACCACCAAAGATTACAAAAAGGCCTACGAACAGGCATTCGGACGTCTTGATGTCGCGGCGCTGGATCGCGCTTTCTGGGCTACCATCCGCTGAACAGGCGCATGACGCTGGGCGGGTTGATGTCCGAGGCAAACTGGTGGATAGGCACCCGGCCCGGTGATTGATCGACTCCGTGTGATGCAAACCGGGAGGCTGCTTCGCGCGGATCCCCAGGATAGATACGGCGGCCAATAGTCTCTGGTCCGCGTGTCAGCGATCACTCCACCCCTGGCCGTGCCAGGCAATCGGACCAGGCGACCTCCACCCCATGGCGGCGCGCGACCTCCTCGATGAAAGTGGTGTCGACCTGCGCCATGCTGAGGCGTAACATGCCACGGATATCGCGGAGATGTTTGTCCTGCTTGCTCATGGCATAAAAACGGAGTTTGCCGGCGATCACGCACGACACCGGTGCGACGTAAATGATGCTGGTGGCGGTTTCCACCGGTACCCGCCGGGCCATGCCCCAGGCATTCACCGGCTCATCGGCACCGGGATAGATATCGGCTTTCAGACCGGTGGTCGTATCGATGAGGTTGAAAGTGCCACGCGCGCCCCGCGCGATTTCACGTCGGATGACCTCGATGGGCCGCACAAAGTAACGCGGCTCAGGGAAAAGTGCGGCAATACGTTCCGCATCCGCCGAGCGCGCGGCTACCACCAGATCGATATCGAGCGTACTTCGTGGTTCGCCCCACACCGTTGAGGCGACCGAACCCACCACCATGCAAGGGATCTCATGGTTTTCGAGGAGCTCCGCGAAGCGGACCAGATCCGGGTCGAGCGGCGTCAGCACGTCGATGGCGATGATGCCAGGGTGGCGGCAATGCGGAGTTCACGGAGACGGACCTCGTCGGCATCCGGGTGGAGTTCCCGCAGGCGCGCCTCGCGGCAACCGATCGCCTGGGCGGTCATCCGGCCCATCAAGCGCAGACGCTGGGCAGGCGACATGGCTGCCCACACCTTCCATTGCTGCTCACGCGCGGCTGCGAGGTGGTCCATGCCGGGCACGCTAGTGGTGCGAAAGCGGTGGGGAACCACCGCTCATGGCGACGTTCCCCTGGCGCATCGGACGAAGAAACCATCGCACCACGTGGGGTGGCGATGGTTTGCGGCTCCGCCTGGTTCACACCAGCACGCGATGATAGGTCAGGCTTCCGACAGCGCGCTGATCCCTGGCAGTTCCTTGCCTTCGAGCAGTTCCAGCGAGGCGCCACCGCCGGTCGAGCAGTGCGTCACCTTGCTGTCGGTGCCCCACTTGGCGGCCGCGGTCGCGGTGTCGCCGCCGCCGATGACGGTGATCGCGCCGCCCTGGGTGGCCTTGACCACCGCGTCCATCGCGGACTTGGTGCCGACGGCGAACTTGTCGATCTCGAAGACGCCCAGGGGGCCGTTCCAAATGATGGTTTTGGCGCGCGCGATCACTTCGGCGTTCCGTTTGTTGGTTTCGGGACCGCAGTCGAAACCTTCCCAGCCCGCGGGGATGCCGGTCTTGTCGGTGGCCGCGCCGACGTTGGCGTCGGCACCGAACTTGTCGCCGGTGACGAAGTCGACCGGCAGGTGGATCTTCACGCCCTTGGCCTCAGCCTTCTTCAGCAGGTCGGCGACGATTTTGGCGCCTTCCTTGTCGAACAGGCTGTTGCCGATCTCCATGCCGAAGCAGATCTTCTTGAAGGTGTAGGCCATGCCGCCACCGATGATCATCTCGTTGACGCGCTCGAGCAGGTTGTCGATCAGCTGGATCTTGTCCGCCACTTTGGCGCCGCCGAGGATCGCCAGCACCGGACGCTTGGGCTGGTCGAGCACCTGCGCGAAGGCGTCGAGCTCCTTCTTAAGCAGGAAGCCGGCGGCGCGTTGCGGCAGCTTGCAGCCGACCATCGAGGAGTGCGCACGGTGGGCGGTGCCGAAGGCGTCGTTGACGTAGACGTCGCCGAGCCTGGTGAGCGAGGCGCGGAAGGCCTCGACCTTGGCCGGGTCGGCCTTCACCGAGGTACCGTCCTCGTTCTTGATCTTGCCTTCCTCTTCGATGTGGAAGCGCAGGTTCTCCAGCAGCACGACTTCGCCGGGCTTGAGTGCGGCGCAGGCGGCTTCGACCGCGGGACCGACGCAGTCGTCGAGGAACTTCACCGGGCGGCCGAGCAGTTCCTGGACCTTGGCGGCGATCGGCTTGAGGCTGAACTTGTCGATCTTCTTGCCATCGGGACGGCCGAGGTGGCTCATCAGCACCACCGAGGCGCCCTGGTCGAGCGCATGCTTGATGGTCGGCAGGGCGGCAGTGATGCGCTGGGTGTTGGTGATCGCGCCGGTCTTCTTGTCCTGCGGCACGTTGAAGTCGACGCGCATGAGCACGCGCTTGCCCGTGAGGGAGAGCTTGTCGATGGAGAGCTTGGCCATGGCGGAAGTCCTTGAAGAAAGGCGAAGCCGCAGACGCGGCGGTGCCGGGGAGGGGCGGAGGTTCCGGCGACCCGGCCAGCAGACAAGAGGGAGACCGCGCTGACGGACCTCGCCTTCACGCCGTGCGGCGAATCACGGTTCGAGCTGGGCCTCGCTCAAGGCGCAGATGTCGGGCAGATGGCGATGCTGCCCGGCGTGATCGAGCCCATACCCGACGACGAAGAGGTCGGGGATGGTGAAGCCGACGTAATCGGCGCATTGCAGGCCATCGGGCACCCGACGGGTCGGCTTGTCGAGCAGCACGCAGGTCCGCAGGGTGACCCCCGGCAGGCTGCTGACGACCGCCTGCAGGGTGCGTCCGGTGTCGAGGATGTCGTCCACCAGCAGTAGGGTCTGGCCGTGCAGGTCTGGCAGGGGTTCGAGGGCGACTTTGCCCCGGCTGGTGGTGCCCTTGCCGTAGCTGGAGGCGCGCACGAAGTGCAGGCGCAGGTCGGGCAGGTCGATGCAGCGCACCAGATCGGCGACGAAGCAGTAGGCCCCATCGAGCAGGGCCAGCACCGTCACCGTGCGACCGCGATGGTCATCAGCGATCTCCTGTCCCAGTTCCTTCACCCGCTGGTTGATGGCGCGGGCTCGTAGCAGCGGCTTGAGACGGGTCGTGACCATGGTCGTGCAGCATGCAGTGGGGTTTTTGACGTGCCAGAGGAGCGCCGTGATCGCTTCAGTGCGGGTCCGCCGCACCCTGGGGCTCACATCCCAAGGCCTGGCGATGGTGGCCCTGGTGAACACGACTTGCCCACTGATGGTCCGGTCTATCATGCCCCCCCCCACCGGGAGCCCCATGACGTCGTTCGATAGCCGAGAACTCGCCCTGCACGCCGTGCGCCTTGCCCTCGACAAAGGCGGCGAGGAAGTGCGCCTGCTGCAACTGCCCAAAGGCAACGGAGTCGCCGACTTCGTCGTCATCGTCAGCGGCCGCAGCGACCGTCAGGTGCACGCGATCGTCGATGAGATCTATCGCTTCTGCAAACGCCACCAGGTCGCACGCATGCCGGTGGAAGGCCAGAGCGGCTGGATGCTGGTCGACTGCATCGACGTGGTGGTGCATGCCTTCGAAGAAGACAAGCGCGCGCTCTACGACATCGAGCACCTGTGGCCGCTCGCACGTCAGATCCAGTTCGAGAAGGAACTGAAGACATTGGTGGATCCCGATAAGGCGATCGCGCAAAGCGAGTGAAGGTTCGTCCGATGTCTCGCCTGATCACGTGGTATGCGCAGCATTCTCGGCCGGTTGGCGGTCATGTCTTCGACATCGGACATCGGACATCGGACATCGGACATAGCTGACATGTTCAAAGCCCTCGGCCGTTTCTTCACCAAGATCAAAGATGGCCTCGCCAAGACGCGTTCGGTGGTCGGCGGGGCGCTGCGCCGCCTCATCGGCAAGGGTCGCACGATCGACCAGGCCTTCCTCGACCAGTTGGAGGACACCCTCCTGCAGGCCGACATCGGTGTGGCCAAGACCGACGAGATCATCGGCGAGCTGAAGACCAGATACAAAGCCGGCGAACTCGCCCCAGGGGAAGAGCTGCTCGACCTGCTCAAACGCAGCCTGCGCGCCGAGCTGCAGGCGCCGATCGAGCAGGAGCTGGCGTGGTCGACCAGCGGACCGACCGTGGTGCTGGTCGTCGGCGTCAATGGCGCGGGCAAGACCACCACCATCGCCAAGCTGGCGAAACGCTACAAGGATCAGGGCAAGAACGTCCTGATCGCCGCCGGCGACACCTATCGCGCGGCCGCCATCGAGCAGTTGTCGATCTGGGCCGAACGTGCCGGCGTCGACATCATCAAGACCCACGATGGTGGCGACGCCGCCGCCGTCGCCTTCGATGCCGTCGCCGCCGCCGAGGCGCGCAAGGCCGATCTCGTGCTGATCGACACCGCCGGCCGCCTGCACAACAAGGAACACCTGATGCGCGAGTTGGAGAAGATCCGCCGCGTCATCCAGAAACGGCTGCCAAGCGCGCCGCACGAGACCTTGCTGGTGCTCGACGCCACCGCCGGTCAGAACGCCATCCAGCAGGCCAAGGTCTTCGGCGCCGCCATGGGCGTCACCGGCCTGGTGCTGACCAAGCTCGACGGCACCGCCAAGGGCGGGGTGACCATCACCATCCGGCGCGAACTGAAGCTGCCGGTGCGCTTCATCGGCGTGGGCGAGAAGATCGAAGACCTGCAGCCTTTCGATCCCGATGCCTTCATCGAAGCGATCTTCAGCGCCGACGGCGACTGATGGACTGCCGCGCAGCGAAATGACTGCAGCGCAGCGGAACGCCGGCCTGATGCCGGACCTCTCGACGTCGCCGTTTTGACCCACGATCACCGCTCTGTCAGCGTGCGTCGCGCGTTGCACGTCGCCCCATCCTGGGGTTTGCCCCGACAGGTCAGGCTCTATCGTCCGTCCCACCCGCTACCCGTAGGAGGCCCCATGCGCATCGCCACCGTGCTGCTCACCCTCTCCGCCATCGCCCCTGCGTTCGCTGCGCAGAACGGCTACCAGGCTCTCCTCAATCCCGAGAACCGTCCGATGTTGGGCGTGCAGATGACGCCGGTGCCGTTGTCGGTGCAGGAGCAACAGGGCCTGACCAACAATCAGGGCGTCTACGTCCAGAGCGTCTACGGCAACACCGCAGCACAGAACATGGGCCTGCAACCCGGCGATGTCATCACCAGCGTCAACGGCGCGCCCATCGGCAGCATGAGCGATCTGCGCAACGAGGTCGCACTCAATCAAGTCGGCGACCCGGTCGAGGTCACCATCCAGCGCGGCGGCCAAGAGCAGGCGGCGATCGGCCAGTTCCAACCCTGGCCCGCCAGCATCCCCTACGACCCGATCGATCCCGCCATGGAGCAGCGTTTCCGCGAATGGCAGGATCGGCGGCTCGCCCGCATGCAGGACGAGGTCGAGCAGCTCCGGCGCCAGGCGCAAGAGATGGCCAAGCAGAGCGCGGCGGACGCCGCGGAGAATGGCGGCGATGGCTTGTTCGGCATCCGCGCGAAGCCCCTGGTCGGGCCTGATGGCCTGCCCCTCGCATGGCGTTTCCGCTACGCTCTGGCCGGGCCCATCGATCAGGCGCTCCCGCCGGCGCAGGAGCCCAGTCTGGCGCAGGCGCCAAGCGTCGACGCGCGTACCTGGCGCTTCACCTGGAATCTCCTCAGCAACCGCCCGTCGCAGGAACTCTGATGCTCCGCACCGCCACCCTGGTCTGTTCATTGCTGGTCGCCCTGACGCTGCCCTCCGCCCTTGCCGCCGGCGAGGCCCCGGTCACCACGCCGACTCCGGTACCGGTCCCCACCAAGCCGGTGGTGGTCAATCCGGCTCCCAAACCGTTCCTCGGCGTCAAGGTCGATGACAACGCCACCAACTTCGATCCCGCCCAGGGCCTGCCGGTGTCGTCGGTGATTCCCGGCAGCACCGCGGCCACCATGGGCGTCCAGATCGGCGATCTGCTGCGCACCTTCAACGGCAAGGTCCTGACCTCCGAGGCCGACCTCGCCACCGCCATCGGGACGACCAAGGTCGGCGACGAGATCGCGGTCGAGGTGACGCGGACCAACGGCGCGGTGCAGGAGAAGAAGCGCCTCACCGGCCAGATCGCCGTGCGTCCCCAGGTTGGTTCGATCACCAAGGACCTCGCCGCTCTGCGCGAAGAGATGCTCGCGCTACGCAAACAGCAGGATGAGCGCCAATCCAAGGAACTCTCGCTCGCCGACATGTTGAAGATGCTCAAGGAGATCGAGGACAACATGCCGGCGGCGGTCGCCGAATTCAAAAAACAGTACCCCAAGGGCGAGTTCAACATCCAGATCAAGATCGACATCGTCAGCGACAAGAGCGCCAAGGAACCGATCACCATCGGCAATCAGCCCGATGCGGCGCTGAATCCCGGCAACGTCGGCGCCCCCGTCGACCCGAAGGATGCACCCAAGGACAAGGCGAAGGCCAAGGAAGCGCCCAAGCAGCCCTGAACCGGCTCCGGCCGACGACGTGAAACCCACCGCCTCCTGCAAACAGCCGATGTGGTGGGATGACGTCCACGCGGGGGCGGTGTGTTTCGACCGCGGTGATTACTGGCACGCGCACGAACACTGGGAGCGGGCCTGGAAAGCGCACCTCGATGTGCACCGTCATTATCTCAAAGGCCTGATCCAGTTCACCGCCGTGTGCCATCACCTGGCGCGTGGCCACCCGCAGGCCGCGCGCAAACTCCTCGACCGCGGACCACGGCATCTCGCCGATAATCAACCCTTGTCCTGGCCTTTCGACACCGCCCACCTGTTGACCGTGGCGGCCGCGCTGGCGCGCGCGATCGACCGCGGGGCCCACCCCAGTCCCCCACGGCTCGGCCTGGTACGCATGATGGAAGTGTGGGCGGCGGAGCATCTCCGGCCTCACCGATCCGAGAGCATCGCTGATCCCATCGGCCGCAGCTCGGACTGATCCTCAGCGTTTGGCGGAGAGACCGTCGAGCCCAGGCGCGATCATCACCCGGGCGAAGGCCGGGAAGCGTTCGCAGGCGACCTCGGTGGTCGAGGCGACGAACGGGCTGCCGGCGTCGACGTGTGGGAAGCTGTAGGCCACCCGGCGCAGC
>JANPIY010000213.1:0-2267 GCA_031425255.1 Planctomycetota bacterium | reverse complement strand
GATACAGATGTTCCGCTCGATGACGGTCCGTACTACGGGACCGTGCCACCAAGGTCAGAAATCTGCATTGCTGGAACCCAAGTCCGTGATGCACCACTGAACACATCCTGTAGCGTTTCTGGAGGTGAAGCGATCCTGAGTATTCGAGGCTGATGCGACCAGAAAAATCTCAAGAATAATGATGCGGCACCCAGGAATTTCTGGGACTTGAGGCCAGCGCAGTATATCCCGGCCGGAGAAGCTCAGGGATCATGTGCGTGTCGCTCACTTGTGTGCAGGTGCATCTCTGATCGCATGTTGGAATTCTTTCATGACCTGCATGACGACTTCCGGCGTGTATTGAGGGTAGGCGACGCAAACTTCTGAAAGCCCGGTCCCGGTGGTCTTGTCAAAGAGCGCTGGCCATGCTGTGCGGATGGAGGTCATCCAGGGTCCGAAGGTGTGGTGTGCAGACCATTCTTGAAACAGAGCAGTCCATGTTGTCCACAAGGCACGGGTGCAGATTACAATTTTGAAAGCATCCGCCGTGTCTTTTTGAAAGTTGTGGCGGTTGACCTGGCGCTCGGGCCGTATGAGAGTTTTTTGGATGATGTAGGCCAAAGGGTGTGGCAGCCGTACTGGTCCCAGCTTCGGGATTTCCACCGTCACCGGTGCCGTTAAGAGGAGATCGACATAGTGGAGAGTAAAAGCAATGAGCTCGTCACGCTGAGGCTTGGCATTTGAGTTGCCAGCGCGATCGCGCAGTTGAGTGATAAACTCGACATGTGGGTCACGCTTCGTCGGTTCCTTAATGGCTGCCGGGAAATAGCGGCCTTGCACGGGCGTCAGGATCATACCCATCGGGGGCCGCTCCCGGTAGGGATCCAGGGTGTGGTACTTGAGCCCTGCCGCGACCAACACCTCATGGAGGCGGCGGTCGCCGATGACGCGTAGCGGGTCGTCGACGGCAATGTCGACATCGAGCGTCATGGCACCGCCCAGCCCAAGGTCCACAAAGCCTGGAAGATGAACATAGAGGTCACGCGCCATGCCACCTGCGATCACCAGGTGGTTGCGGTACTCGCCCAGGACGGGGATGAGGCGCACGAAGAAGGACTCGATCGACCGTACGCGGGCGAGGGTCATCACTGCACCGGGAAGAGTTCGTGGGCGATGGAGAGCGCTTGCTCATGGCCGCGGTTCGGATCTCCCACTACGGACAACGCCGCTTCCCAAGGATCTACCACCGGGAGTTCGTTGATGTGTGAAACCCATGAGAACGTCGTCAGTGGATGGGGCGTTTTCTGGATGTAGAATAGCGCTTGGTCTGGAGGTACCTCACGAAGACCCCAGGAACTGATGAGCGCTTTCAATGGACAATTGGTGGTGATGACGAGGGGGCGCTCGCTGCTGTCGGCAATCGCGAGCTTCTTATGCAGCTCGCAGGCACCCCAACCTGTAATGGCCCACTGTCCATGGGGCGACTCTGACTTCGGTCGCAGGAAGCCGAAGGCCTTTGATCGCTTTCGAGGGATCGCTTCATAAAGCGGCGCGACTGGCAAGCGACGCTGTTGACGGTGCCGAGATTTATCCAGCCACCAGTGCATGATCGAACCGGCTGATGTCACCGTGGGCAGGTGGCCGCGTGCGGGCCGCACCCAGCCGCGATCGACGAAATGCGCGGCAGCGTTGTACACAGATGCACGCGAGACCTTCAACCACTCCGCAAGGTTCGGCAGCGTCTTGGTGTGGTGAACAGCCTCACCGTGCATCAAGTCGTTGCGAAGGTTTCTGAGTCGTTCGGGAAGGTGGCTATTCAGAAGGAGGACATACTTGAGCACCGCCAGCTCGACATCACTCGTCGGATCCGAAGGTGAGCCTGGGTCAAATTGAGGCTCGGTGTTCTCCGTGTCTTCGACGCTCACGAGTCGTTCCTCGATGAACGGCACGTACGCGTGCACCCCGCCGCTGCGACTGACGATGGCCCACGAGGCCTTCGACTTGCGCCTGCGTTGCATCTCGACCAGGTCATGCGACCACGGCTTTCGGCTCTTGGGGAGATTCGGCACCATGATGATCATCATGACCGGCTCCTCCCTTTTGAGATCACCCCTGAGAATATGGAGACTCAGGACTTCGAGGATGCGCTCTGGGACATCAGGCAATGACCGCTGTTGGACTTCGAAGTGATGGCCCCTGATGCGCACCGCGATGTGCTTGTTGTTCTCTGATCTGGCGGTGACGTGGAACGGGATGCGAGCGTGTGCAAAGGCTTCTTCGAGATCGAC
>JANPIY010000212.1:0-7721 GCA_031425255.1 Planctomycetota bacterium | reverse complement strand
CCACCGGGACTCGCAGCCAGGCATGATGGACCTCGCTGGGAAGTGGTTCGGCCCAGCCCTCGGGATCGTAGCCGTCGCGGCTCAGACCCAGCCCGATGCCCAGGCGCAGCGCTGGATGAGGGCGGAGAAAGAGCCTGGCTTCGGCCATCTGCCAATCACTGGCCAGCGACCCGTCCTGGTCGCGCGCGCGTTCGTGACGGACGATGCCGCCCTCGACACTCATGTGCGTGCGCAAGAGCGGTGGATCCGCTGCCACCGCGGCGGCGGTCCAACTGCACACCAGCCACCCAGCCAGCAGTCGACCTGAGCCTGCGGCGAGGCGGTTCGGCACCTGGCCCCCGTGGAACCGCTCGTCGATCCGACTCATCCGCGGCTTAAGCGCAGTGAGCGCATCAGGCCATGGGTGCGGACCTGTTCCGGTAGCAGTTCACGGCGCACCAGCAGCAATCCCTGGGCGTCCAGACGATCGACTGCTGCGCGATAAGCGGTGAGCGCCTGATCCTCGCCCTCTTCCAAGGTGGCATACAGCGTGTGGGTGCTGAGCCAGGGTGCGCGGTCGTCAATCACCTGCGCGAATGCATTCCAATCGCCGCCGCCACTCACCGGCGTACCACCGGCGAGGGTGATGTGTTCAGCCAGCAGGACCGCACGCCGATCATGCGATGACTGGCATGTTGCGGGCTCGGCTGGTGCCTCGTCACCGAGCCGCTCCAGAACTTTGTGATAGGCCATGGCAGCGGTTTGTTCATTACGCATGAGGACGTTGAGCGACTCGGTCGCGCTCGACCCGTCGATGCCAGCACGTGGTGTGGTCATGGAAGCTCCTGATCGTGAGTGGACCGCATCGATGATCCCAATCCTGCACACCTCATGGTAGGGCAAGGGATGAGATGCTGGGGACCTGCTTGAGGCCACACCGCACATAGTGCACCTTTCGTGCACCTGTCGTGCACCTAGTGCACACATCGTGCCAGGCGACCGTCGCCGTGATCCTGCAGCCTCCGGCGCACGCACCCGTCTGGCCGTGCAGATTGCAGGAAATCTGATGTCTGCACATCGCAGCCCTGGTCGCCGACTTGGCACAAGGTGTGCAAAGATGCACACCACTCCACCACTCCAGTGAGGATTCCTCCATGCGCCTGATCCTCCCCGCCGTCTTCAGTTCAAGTCTGCTGCTTTCGCTGCCGCTGGGTGCGGCCGAGTCCGGCAGCGACCCGCTGCTCGATCTGCCTACCGCCGTCAAGACCACCATCCAGCGTGAGGCCGTTGGCCACCAGCTCGCGGGCATCGAACGCGAGGTGCGTGAGGGCCGCACGGTGTATCGCGTGCGCATCGCCCAGGAGGGCATCGATAAGAAGCTTATCATCGCCAGCGACGGCACCGTGTTGGAGATTAGCGATTATCCCGCGGTCAATCAGGCGCTGACCGGCGGCAAACAAGCGAGCAAGGAAGCGTGGGACAAGACCAAGGAAGTGAGTGGCGAGGCTTGGGAGGCAACCAAGGGCGTCGCCTCGCGCACCTGGGAAGCGACTCGGGATACGGTGCAAAAAGCCACCTCCTCCTTCAAGAGCGACGAGCTCACGCTCAATCAGGTTCCGCGCGCGCCGCGCCTGACCATGGAACGGGAAGCCGCTGGCAACCGTCTCACCGGTATCCGTGCGACCAGCGATGCTCAGCAGACGCTGTACCATGCCACGGTCAGCCACCCGGATGGAACCAAGCGCACCTTGGTGGTCAACGAGGATGGCAACATCGTGGCCCCGTGACGGCTGTGCGTGCTGCTGTCACCTGTGTCGAGGGTTGTGATTCATTATCTCAGGTGATGGCGAAGGATATTGTCACGCACAACCGTTTGGCATGCGGATTGCCAGAGTCCAAGCAGGGGAGCTGAGTCCCTGCCTGCCGTTGGCCTTTCATCGAACGGATCCGCTGATGTCCGTCGCCATGTCCTCGCTGCCGGTTGCACCCCCCTCACCACACGTGGACCCCCTGCGGGTCCTGGTGATCGAGGATGACCGCGCCTTGTGCGCACGCCTTGCTCTCGATCTCAAGGGACTGGGGTGCCAAGTGAACGTCGCCACTACGCACGATGCCGCTCTGGCCTACCTTCGTGATCAGGCCTACGACCTGGCATTTTGCGATATCAGGCTGGATGAACATGACGGGCTGACCCTGCTGCCCCGCCTGATCGGGGCCAATCCCAACCTGCATATCGTGGTCATGACCGCCTTCGCTTCTTTTGAGACCGCGGTCCAGGCGATCAAGGCTGGCGCCACCGATTACCTCAACAAGCCATTCCATCAGAACCAGGTGCGTGAGCTGGTGGGTCAGGTGCGGGAGCGTCGACGTCTGGCCTCTCGGCTGATCGAGGATGAGCGCGAGGGTGGGACCGCAGCTCTCGATCTGGGCTCCTCATCGCCAGGGATGCGATCGGCCATCGAAACGATCACCCGTGCGGCCCAGGCCGACATTCCGGTGTTGCTGCGCGGCGAGAATGGGACCGGCAAGAGCATCTTTGCGCAAGCATTGCACCGTGGCAGCGCCCGGCACGCGGGACCCTTCGTCACGGTCAACTGCCCGTCATTGTCTGATGAGCTCATGACCAGCGAACTGTTCGGCCACGTCAAAGGCTCCTTTACAGGCGCTATCTCCGATCAGCAAGGCAAGGTCGAGGTCGCTGAAGGAGGCACACTGTTCCTCGACGAACTCGGCGATCTGACACCAGCGGTCCAGGCCAAGCTCCTGCGCTTCCTCCATGAGCAACGTTACGAGCGCCTGGGCGATACCGGCACGCGTCAAGCCGACGTGCGTATCGTGGCAGCTACCAATCGCGACCTGGAAGCCGTGGTCGCTGAAGGTCACTTCCGGCAGGACCTGCTTTACCGGCTCAACGTCGTGGAGATCACTCTGCCCCCGCTGCGCGAACGTCTCGAGGACATCATTCCGCTGACCGAGCGCATGCTCTCGAGCCTTGCTGACGCCACGCAGGTCCAGCCGCACGTGTTGTCGCCCGCGGCGCGCGATCTGCTGCTGGCCTACCAATGGCCGGGAAACGTCCGCGAATTACGCAATGAATTGCAGCGTATCACGGTCCTATGGCCGTCTCGCACCATTGTTCCGGAAGCATTCTCACCGCGTATCCGTGGCCATAGCGAAGCGACCCCGGTCCTAGGCGGGGACTTCACGCTC
The DNA here is from genome assembly GCA_031425255.1 of Planctomycetota bacterium. Classification (GTDB taxonomy): domain Bacteria; phylum Planctomycetota; class UBA11346; order UBA11346; family UBA11346; genus BOG-1363. Next base: position 4,532 of record JANPIY010000212.1, on the reverse strand, counting down.
GATGCCATTGCTGGTGAACACATCCGGCGGGTGCTCGCGCGCACCGAAACCTTTGAAAATGCCGCCGAGGTTCTGGGCATCGAGACGTCGACGCTGTGGCGCAAACGTCAGCGCCTCGGGCTATAGAGTCCAAGGCGATTGCTCACGCACCTATGCTTCAAAAGGTCCTTGGCCGCCATGCCAATACAGGCGGGTGTATCGGCATCGAAAGATCACCTCCCGCTTTTGCGCAGCACCAACTGGCGATACCGATCGAACCACCAGCTTCTGCTGCGGCCGATCTCGATCAGACCGTACTCGCGTGCGATCGCTGCCAATTCAGCGGCCGTCGTGCCATGGCTGCCCGAATCCAGGAGTGCGAGGCCGTCATCCTTCAGCACCCGGGCGCATTCACGCACGATGCTCCGGCTCTGAGCGGGGGGGAAGTGGCAGCCGATGCTGCCGCTGGCGTGTACCAGGTCGAGCGTGGCGTCCCCGAGCGAGGCACCGCTCCCGTCCGGGAACGGCTCCAGCACGGAACCGCAGCAGATGGTTGCCGATACCTCCTCCTGCTCCCGAGTGACGTAGGTCCGCTCTGCCGCTATGGCGGCGAAACGGGGATCGAGTTCGAGCCCGAGGAGATGCGAACCTCGTGGTAACCACCAGGCCAGCGCACGGGTTGATTCACCGGTCCCACAACAGAGATCGAGGACCGCCAAAGGCCGGTCGATCGGGAGGTGGCCAGAAAGATTACGCGGAATGATCCGCCAATTGGCCCACGCCTGCCGGGCATTGATGTGTTGGAATTCCGTCGTGGTCATGCGGCCATACGTAGCGCTCACGGCCTGTCCCTGACAGAGGTAGCGCACGCCGGCGCGAGCCAGACGCAGCGCGGTGCGCGCGTGCAACCAGACGACGGTCGGCAAAGACGCTCCGGGGCCAGCGAGTGAAAGAGCGGTCGCCAGATCGGCCCGTGATATCTGCAGACGTCGACGCTGCATCGTTCTGGGCTGGGGCTTCTGAAGGACCACCGCCTTCACCAGTTGCGACATGCTGATCGACATGATTTCTCACGGCTGGCCCAGCGGTGTCAGCATCGGTGACACCGCTGGGCGGAGGTGATCAACGGACGGAGATACGATCATCGACGCGTACCACGCCGTCGACCTTTCCGGCGGCCGCGATGATGTCCTTGCGGACGGCGTCATTGGCGACCGTTCCGCTCAGGATCACTACGCCACGGTCGGTGGTGACGGTGACATCCTTGGCGCCGTCCTTGTGCCGGACGATGTTCTCCCGCACCGATTTGGTGATGTTGTCATCAGCGACCACGACGCCGGCGTGTTCTTTTTCGCGCTTCGCACTATCGCGGGCGAGGGCATCGAGCTTGTCAGTGCTCTCCTTGGCGACCTGCAGACGAGCGTCGCGGGCCTTGTTCTCCGCGGCTACCTGCTTCGCAGCGATGTCTGCCTGTTCCTTCGCGAGGCCGTCCTCGACATTGGCCAGTCGCGGCTGAGCGTCCTGCTTCGCGGCGCGGATGTCGGCCTCGACCTCTGCGTTGCGGGCTGCCGCCTTGCTCTTGATCTCGGCGATCTGGCTTGCCGCCTCGGCACGGATCCGCGTCGCCTCTTCCCCGCTGACGGTGGCGAGCTTGGCGGCGGACTCCTCATCGATGCGTTCGATATCGCGCTTGACCTTGGCTTCATCCTGGGTCCGGCGCGCCTCGAGTGGCTGGATCTTCTGGTCACGTTCGAGGGTGATGCGTTCACGTTCGAGACGCGCCTTGTTGGCGTTCTGCTGTTTGGCGAAGGCCAGCGACGTCGTGGTCTGCTGCAGTTCGCGATCGATGGCTTGTTCGCGACGCTCACGATCGCTGCGGATGGCGTCGGCCTCCGCCCGGGTGGTCTGCGACTGGTCGGGATAATCTCCGCGGGCCGAGGTGCCGTCGCAACCAGTGATGGCAAGGGCGATGGCGAGGGCTGGGACGATCATCAGCGGGATCGGTTTCATGAAGTGCTCCTGGTAGGTGGGTCGAACTCTTGGCCAAGTCAGTGCATGCGTCGTGCCATAGTTCGTTCGACTCCCTCGATTCAGCAGCAAATCGTTGTCAGCGCGGGGCATGTGATTTCGGCTCGCCGTATCGGCGAGGTGTACGAGCGCTCGTGCCCTTTCACTCGGCACGCCGGAACCGGGGATGACTCTGCAAGCTGCATGGTTGGCTAAGCCCTCCACTTCCGACCGTCAATCTCGTCGGCTGAGACGCTGATGCAGCTCACGCGTCGCGCGCGCGTGACAGCGTAGGCACAAGGTCCGGTAATTGCCCAACCCACAGTCGGCCCCGCCTTCAGCCACCGCATGGCGATGATCGGCCTGCCAGGTGGATAGCACCCGCGTGCGACGCCCGAGGCCGAGCTGGGCCATCACGTCGAGGGCGTTGGCCAAGCCATCGACCTCATCCGCCATCAGGTGGCGTAATACCCGATCCAGGCGCCCGCAATCGAGCCGGCAATGGAAGCACGCCCCTGCATCGCGGGCGAAGACCGCAGCCCGGGCATAGGATGAACTCCAGCGCATCATCGCTTCGTGTCGACATCCCGGGCCGCAGAAATCTCGTTGTCCTGGTCTGAGCTGCTGCAGGCAGCGTCGACATTGTGGGAATCCATCCGGACCGACGGCACCGGGGTCATAGGCGGGATGGTCAGGATCGATCTGGCGACGGCGCATGACCAGCATCCTCTTGCCCTCGCGGAGCGAGGGCTCGGGGAGATCCGCACCTCTCCACACCTCATCATCGCGCAATGGGCGATCGGCCGGGTGTCGGGCGTCGAGCCCGCGTATTCCAGCGGATGGTTCTCAGGCGTGACGCATTATGCATGGTCTGGACGTCAGCCCCCAAACAACGTCATGAAACAAGACCACCATTTTTATTGCGATTTACTCCTGAATCAGGTTACCGATCGACGTTGGCAATTCTTCCTGTACGCGCATCGTTTGGCATGCCAAGCGCTCCGTGTGGACATAACGCCGCACAGATAGCGGCGACATCCCGGGGAGAAGACCATGAAGGCTCTACGTTGGTATGGAACGAAGGATGTGCGGGTCGAGCAGGTTCCTGACCCGGTCATCACCGACGATCGTGACGTCATCATCGCCGTCACCCGCACCGCAATCTGCGGCTCGGATCTGCACCTCTACCACGGATACATGCCAACGATGGAGCGGGGCGACATCCTGGGCCACGAATTCATGGGACGCGTGGTGGAGAAAGGCCGCGCCGTCACGCGTCTGCAACTGAACGACCGTGTCGTGGTGCCCTTCACCATCAGTTGTGGTCAGTGTGCTTTCTGCGCGCGACAGCTCTTCTCGCTCTGCGACACCACCAATCCCAATGCGTCGAAGCAGAAGGAGGTCTACGGCTCGTCGACGGCCGGCCTGTTCGGCTATTCGCATCTCATGGGCGGTTTCTCCGGCGGGCAGGCGCAGTACGTGCGCGTCCCCCACGCCGACGTCGGTCCGATCGTGGTCCCTGAACATCTCGATGATGAGCGGGTGCTCTTTCTCTCCGACATCCTGCCCACCGCCTGGATGGCGGTGGAGAACACCGGGCTGCGTCCTGGCGACACCATCGCCGTCTGGGGTTGCGGCCCGGTTGGGCTGCTGGCCATCCGTTGCGCGTGGCTGCAGGGTGCCGGACGCGTCATCGCAATCGATCGTACGCCCGAGCGCCTGGCCCTCGCCCGCACAGAGGGGAAAGCGGAGGTGTTGGACAGTTCGCAAGTGGACGTAGTGGCGATGCTGCGCGAGCTCTGCGACGGACAGGGCCCAGACCATTGCATCGACGCAGTCGGCATGGAGGCGCATGGCTCGTCGCTCGGTGAGATCTACGACTACGTCAAGCAGGCGGTGAAGCTCGAGACGGATCGGCCGAATGTCCTTCGTCAGGCCATCATGGCTTGTCGCAAGGGCGGCACGTTGTCGGTCCCAGGAGTCTATGCTGGATACATCGACAAGGTCCCCTTCGGCATCGCATTCAACAAGGGTTTGACCTTCCGCATGGGGCAGACCCATGTGCAGCGCTACCTCCCCGAGTTGCTGCAACGGGTCGACGCGGACGAGATCGATCCCTCGTTCATCATTTCCCACCGCCTGCCTCTGAGCGCGGCTCCACATGCGTACGACATCTTCAGTCGTCACGAAGAGCGGTGCGTCAAAGTCGTGCTCGATCCCCAGCACGAGCCGACCACCAAACCTGAACTCGAGGCGGTGGCGAACACGTTCGCCATGCCCGCGTGAACCTTTGGATACGGAGGACCGTGAAAGCGATGATGGATCTCAAGCCCCTCGACCAGCAGGTCATCGTCATCACGGGTGCTAGCAGCGGCATCGGCCTGGCTACGGCAGAACTGGCGGTCGAGCGTCGCGCCAAGGTCGTGCTCGCAGCTCGCAGCTCTGACGCCCTCGATGAGGTGACCAGGAATCTGACCATGAACGGTGCCGAGGCTATCGGTGTGGTGGCGGATGTCGCGGAGCCGAGAGCGGTGCGTCGCATCGCC
>JANPIY010000211.1:0-15522 GCA_031425255.1 Planctomycetota bacterium | reverse complement strand
TTCAATGCCCAGCACAACGTCGCCTTCGGTCCGACGAAAGTGCCTGAGCTCACCGGCGAGGCCACGCCGGGCCGCTGAATACGCCGGAGACCTGCAGAGCTGCGGATCATCCCGATTATTGCACACGGTCCGAGCGAGCCCGCTCAGCGATGGAAGCATCTGTGCGATAGCGCAACTCTTCGCCGCGATCTGTGGTTCGTACCACTGCAAAATGCAACTCCGAGGACCTCGACTGGGCGTAACTTGATACATTCTTCGTAGTCGTCGCTGCAATAACCTCATCCTTTGGCGCATCAAACCAGGTAATGAGGATGGCAATGAATGGTGCGACCTGCAAAGTCCGCGCCATGGAGACGGTCTACCTGCAGCCTGACCGCGATCTCCATCGTTCATTTCTCCTGCGTCTGGATGACCTGACGCAAACCCTCATCGAACCGGAAGACCTCATCGCCGCCGCCGCGCGCATGCTCGGGGAACACCTGGGTGTCGAACGCTGCGCCTATGCCGACGTCGAGGCGGACGAAGACACCTTCAACCTGACCGGCGACTACAACCATGGGGTGCCCAGTATCGTCGGGCGTTACCGCTTCGCCCAATTCGGCAGCGAGTGTCTTCGCCTGCTGCGGGGCGACCTCCCCTACGTGGTCGAGGACAGCGAAGGCGATACGCGCACTTGCGAGGTACGTGACGCCTATCGGAAAACCCTGATCCGCGCCGTGATCTGCGTTCCGGTCCTCAAAGGCGGTCGGCTCGCCGTCGCCATGGCGGTCCATCAGATCAAGCCCAGGCGCTGGTCACCGGATGAAGTCATGCTGGTCCGCTGCGTCGCCAACCGCTGCTGGGAGTCGATCGAGCGGGTGCGCATCGCCCGCGAGCTGCGCGGCAGCGATGCGCGCTTGCGGCGAGCGCTGGAGGCGGCGCGGCAGGTGGCGTGGGAATACGACACCAGCACGCAGGAGATCCGCTGCTCGTACACCGCCGCTGGCGTACTCGGCATCGTGCCCGTGCGCGGCGGCGTGCGCGCCGTCGACTGGCACAACTGCATCCATCACGATGACCGTGCGCAGCGCACGCAGGTGCTGCGCCAGGCGCACCAGGACGGTGGCCACTACCGCGCTGAATTCAGGTGGCGTCGACCCGACGATGGTGCGGTGTTGTGGGTCGAGGAGAGCGGCCAGGTCACCGCCGATGGGGTGGACGATCAACCGGTGGGCAGCGGCATCCTCGCCGACATCAGCGCCCGCAAATCCGCCGAGATCGAGCGCGAGCGGTTCTTCACCGTTGGTCTGGAACTGTTGGTAGTGGCGAACTTCGCTGGCCACCTGCAACGGGTCAGTCCGGGATGGGAGCGCCTGCTCGGCTGGAGCGAAGCCGAATTGACCGCGCAACCGTGGCTGACCTTCATCCATCCTGACGACCGGCCTACCGCCATCGTCGAGGCCGGCCGTCTGCTCAATGGGCGCGACACCACCCACTTCGAGAACCGCTTCCGCTGCAAGGACGGTAGCTGGCGGTGGTTGAGCTGGCGGCTCAGAACTTATCCCGACGAGCGCCTGCTGTACGGCGCCGTCACCGATGTCACCGAACACAAACGACGTCAACGCCGGGACGCGTTTCTGCTCGCGCTCGATGATGCCCTCCAGCCCTTGGCCGACCCGGAAGCCATCCTCACCACCACGGTGCGCCTGCTGGGCGATCACCTGGAGGCCGACCGCTGCGTGCATGCGGTCTATGAACCCGATGGCGATCTGGTGATCCTAGCCGACCCCTGCCAGCGCGGTGGACTCCCGCCGCTGAACGGGCGGATGCCTTTGAACACCTTCGGCGAAGAACTCGGACGGCAACTGCGCGCCAACGTGGCGGTGCGGTGCGATGAGGTCGCCCAGGATGACGCCATCGGTGAGGCTCGAACACGGTATGTCGAACTGGGCGTCGGTTCGCAATTGGCGGTGCCACTCGTCAAGGGCGGTACGCTCGCCGTGGTCTGGTTCATCCAGCACGCCACTCCCAGGCGGTGGCAGGCTGATGACATCGAGGTCGTGCGGAGCGCCGCCGACCGTTGTTGGGAATCCAGTCGACGGGCGCGTGCCACCGTCGAGCTGCGCCAGCAATGGTCGCTCTTCGACTCGGTGTTGTCGCACACTCCGGACTTCACCTACATCTTTTCACGCGAGGGCCGTTTCGTGTACGTCAACCGCGCCCTGCTGTCGTTATGGCAGAAACCGCTCGCGGATGCCGTCGGCAGGAATTTCTTCGACCTCGGATATCCGGTGGAGTTGGCCGCCCGCCTGCAGGACCAGATCCAGGAGGTCGTCAGCCGCCATGCGGTGGTGCGCGATCAGACGCCCTTCACCGGTCCCGACGGGATCACCCGCCACTACGAGTACATCTTCGTGCCGGTCTATTCCGAATCCGGCGAGATCGAAGCGGTTGCCGGTTCGACCCGCGACATCAGCGACCGTCTGCTGATCGAGGAGGCTCTGCGTCGGGCCAACGACAAACTCATGCGCAGCAATCGTGAACTCGAGCAGTTCGCCTATATCGCCAGCCATGACCTGCAGGAGCCGCTGCGCATGGTCACCAGCTTCATCACCCTGCTCGAAGCGCGGGCGGGTGACAGTCTGAATGATACCGCGCGCACGTACATCGCGCGGGCGATGAGTGGGACCAAGCGCATGCGGACCCTGATCCACGATCTGCTCGCTTACGCGCGCGTGGGCGAGCCACGGCCCTTCGCGGCGGTCGACCTGACCAAGGTCATGACCGCCGCTATCGACAATCTCAGCGCGGGCATCGCCGAGGTCGGCGCCGAGGTGACGGTCGACGCGCTGCCGATGGTATGGGGTGACGAAGGCCTGCTCATCCAGCTGTTCCAGAACCTCATCGGCAATGCGCTCAAGTTCCGCGCCTCCGGCCGCGCAGTGATCATCCAGGTGGCGGTGGCCGCTGGCACCGGAGCCTGGACCATCTGCGTACGCGACAACGGCATCGGCATCGCCGAGAATCAACGCGAGCGCATTTTCGAAGTCTTCCATCGCGCCCATACCAACCGTGAGATCGCCGGCACCGGCATCGGCCTGGCGATCTGCAAGAAGATCGTCGAACAACATGGCGGCAGCATCGCGGTGGCGTCCGAGAAGGGGCTCGGCTCGACCTTCCTGGTCTCGCTACCCCGTCATGATTTGCCTAGTGGATGACCGCGTCGGCCTGCGCGATCACTCACCCGTCAAGACGGGTTTGACCGCAGAGAGCGCGGAGGGCGCCGAGTTGAAACTCCATGCTCGGCGGGCTCTGCGGTTGGAATGTCTTCCCGATCATCCGAGAGGCCGATCTTTTAGCTGCGCTGCGGATTGGACAGGTCGACAAGGTTCTGTTGCTGCTCACTCTGCCGACGGAAGACGCCGTAGAGGATGCTGTTGGTGAGCGAATCGACTTTCATGGCCACTAGGTCGTTGGCCAAGGTGTCGGCTGCAGGCGCCTCAGCAGCCGTGCTCATGGTGTCCTGCACCACCTTGGTCGCGGACTCGTCGAAGCGGGCTTGGGCGCTGCGGATAGCAGCACCGGTGCCGGAGAGGCCAGCGGCCGAGCTCGTGGTGGAGCCGGAAGTTGAGACTGGTGTGATCTGCATCTTGGCCTCGCTGCGCGTGACCATTCCCAACCCGGTCGGGAATGCATCGGGAATCTGGACAAGCTCGCCGTCACGTTGCCGTCCACACCGGGCAGGCTCATAGGTTGGTACGGCCGCATGACGCAATCGTCGCGCCGGCACGGCAACGACTGCGCCGATTGACCCGACCGCTCTTCCTTATGCATCCGCTGGCGGTGGTGGGGCGGCAAACAACCGCTCCAGGTCGCTCATCCATCGCCCCCTGGGACCTGCGCAATCTCCAGGTAGTTGATCTTGTTGTTGCTGGCTCCGCTGCCGTTGGTGACCGTCAGCTTTCCATCGCTGACGGTGACGCGGAACGACAAGCCGCTATCGAAGAAGCGTGTGCCTGGCCTGGGTACGCCGCTGACCGCGAGTGCCTGCTCGATCTCCACCCGGTAGGTCGCATCGAAATGGTCTTCGGCGTCACCGCAGACCATGAAGACCTCATAGGTGCCGTTCGGGACGGCGATCTCCCAGCTGGCGGCGGGCGCCTCCGCTTTCTGCAGATGCAACAGCGTATCGATACGCCCGTCGCTCTCGAGGCCACGCTGGCGTGCGGTGGCGGAGATGTCCTGGTTCCAACCGTAGGTCAGGCCATTCGGCCGCTCGCCATAGACCAGGCCGCTATCGACTGCGTAGCCATTCACCGGAACGGAATCGGCGGGCTGGAAGTTGATCCGTGTAGCGAAGAGCGAGTCCGGTTGCAGCAAGACGCCGGAACGGATCAGCCGGTACATCGGGATGATGCCCTTGGGCGTCGACGGACTCGACCAGCGCAAGCGGGCCACCGCGCCGCCACCCGCTTCGTAGTACTCCATCTTGATCGTGTAGGCCCGTCCCGCGGTGAGCGTCAGGGTACGGATCGCCGGCCATTCCGTGGGGCTCTGCGGCAGCCACTTGTCGATGATCAACTGATTGTCGACCCACAGCCTGACGCCGTCATCGGTCTCGGTGAAGAAGGTATAGGCCTCGGTGTAGGCCGGCACCACGCTGCCCATCCAGCGCACGGTGAAGGTGTCGCCCGATACCCCGCTGGCGGGGGCGCCGGTGCCCCAATCGAAGTTCACCGTCGCATCGGTACGTGTCACCGTCGGCGCGCCAGTGAAGGTCCGTGCCTGATTGGAGCGGTACTCGCCGGTCAGACCACTGCCGTTCGGCAGGGCGCCGATCCATTGGGCGAGGGCCGATACCGCGGTGGTATCGATGACGTTGCGCGCCAACGGTGGCATTTGACGACTATCGTCATTCGAATTCATGCGCACATGCATCATCGACTTGGCGAGGTCCTGCGGCACGACCACCCGCGCGCCGTTGACTCCCAACTGGTTGAGCACGGTGCCGTGGATGATGCCCTGCTGATCCATGGCGATGTCGAACCGCGCGTCCCAGTTGGAATTGACGCCATTGGGTCGATGGCACATGGCGCAGTTGGCGTCGAGGTAGGAGCGCACGCGCGTCTCCAGCGAGGCCGAGGTGTTGTCGACCTTCACCATCTTGCGCAGGCCGGCGATACTGCCCTCGCCGATGTCGCTGGTGAACATGCGCAGGTAGTTCCAGGTGCGCAGCTGGTTGTCGGTGCTCCCACCGGGATAGGCGTAGCTGCCGTTCAACTGGCGGGTCTTGGGCCCCAGCACGAATCCCGCATTGGTGGTGTGGCACGCCAGGCATTCGTTGCGCGAGGGATAGCGCCACGATTGCACCCGGCTGCCGCCATTGGTGGTGATGGTGATGTTCTCGCTCTGGCCGGCATCAGAGACCAGATCGGCGTTGCTGTGATCACCACGCCATTTGTAGGTGACGCCATAGCCGTTGCCGCCACTGGCATCGAGCACCAGCACGCGGGTCTCCAGTCGACGCATGGCATTGGTGACCTCATTGACCTTAAGGTCGAAGTGCTTCACCAACACCGTGCCACCCGGGAAGGCGTATTCGCCGTTGGCGGCAAAGAGGATCTTCGCGTTGCCCGGCAAGCCGATCCAACGCACCTTCTGCGCGTTGTCCGACCACAGCGGACTGTTGACGGTGTACGGGATCATGCCGGCCTTGGGGGTGAGGTTGGCGGTATTGCTGAACAGCCCGGTGGCGCTGAGCGTCGACGGCAGGCTGCCACCGACGTTCGCAGGCATGGCCACGCCCGCGAGCGGTGGTCGATAGGCCAAGCCATAGGCGGTGCTGCCGGTGATGGTCAGGGTCGCGACCGCCTGGGTGCTGGTGGTGAGACCGGATTTCTGTGCGATGGCTCGCACCGTCTTCGTGGTGGTGAGCTGGAAGGGCGATGCATAGACCGGGGACGATGCGGTCGGCGTCGAATTGTCGGTGGTATAGCGGATGGTCGCGCCACTGGTGGCACTGGCGAGCTGCACCCACACCGGTCCGCTGAAGGTCGCGGTCCCTGGGGTGATGGTCGGGGTCGCCACGGTGCCGTTGACGGTGAAGGAGGCGCTAGTGGCACTGGCGAGGCCGCTGCTGCTGGCGCGCAGGGTGTAGCCGTTCCCAGGGGCACTGAGCGCCAGGTTGCTGAAGGTCGCCACGCCGTTGACTGCCGCGACCGACAACGTTCCGGAAAGCGAGCCCGACGACGGATTGGTGGCGATGGCGATGCTCACGGTGGCGTTCGAGCCGGTCACCGTACCACCGTTCGCGTCCTGGATGGTCACTCTCACCGCTGGCGAGATCGCTGAACCCGCTCCCACCGCGCTCGGCTGCTGGGTGAAGGCGACCTTGGTCGCGACCTGGACGGTGCCGGTATATCGCACGCGCCACACCGAGCCGTCGCTGGTAGACGTATTGCCGCCGCTGAAGGCATTGCCGCGCGCGATGTACCACAGGGCGCCGTCAGCGGCGACCTCGACGTCGATCGGATGGGCGACGCCGTCGGCGAAACCATGGATGGTGCCGGGATTCGCCGGATCGATGTAGCGGATCCAGCTCCTGCCGTAATCGCAGAAGAAGTAGCGGCCGGTGTAGGCGACGGGAAAGGCGCCGGCGGCTGGCGTTGCCGGATTATAGAAATCACCGCCACAGATCGCGATGCCGTAGACGCCATTCTGGTATGCCGACACCGGGTCCCGGTAGTCAGCCGGTGCCGTCTGGGTCGTGCGCCGACCGGAGATCATGCTCCAGCCGTAATTGGTCCTCACCGGTGCCGCGGCGGTATGGTAGCGATTGATCTCTTCCCAGGACGAACCGACATCGTTTAGGAACAAAAGGCCGGTGGTCCGCTGTACCGCCAAGGTGAAGGGGTTGCGCAATCCGAGCGCGACGATGGCGCGGTTATTGCCGGTGAACGAGCCGTAGTACGGATTGTCGCTGGGGATGGTGCCGTTGGCATTGATGCGCAGGAGTTTACCGAGGAGGTTGCCGCTGTTCTGAGCATGGCCGGAGTTCGCATTCTCGCCGGTGGCGATGTAGAGCTTGCCGTCCTGGCCGAAGCGCATGCCACCCCCGTTGTGGTTGCCAGCGGAGGAGAGGTTGGTGGTTTCGAAGATGACGGTCTCACCTCCGCTGGCCACATCGCCGCTGGCGGTGAAACGGCTGACGCGGTTGTGGATCGCTGGCGTCCGCGAGCAGTAGTAGACATAGACGTAGTGGTTGGTCGCGAATGCAGGATCGAAGCAGACGCTCTGCACGCCGCGTTCATTCTCATTGTTGACGTTGCTGCGCAGATCGACGAACGGCGTCGACAGGCGCACGCCGTTCTTGATCACCCAGATGCGACCGGCCTTCTCGCACACGAAGAGCCGTCCATCGGGAGCGAAGGTCATGGTGGTCGGGTCGAGCCCGCTGGTGATCTGCACCGCCTGAAAGCCGCCTGGGAAGGTCGCTGCGCTCAGCGAAGCGATCAGGAGCGAGCAGAGCAGAGTGATCAAGAATGCACGCATGATGAGCTCCCTGAGCGGCAATGCCGTCATCAGCGTATTGCAGGGCAGTGAGCGAACTGTTACGTGCTCACCTAGCGCCCTCTCGCTACGTCGTCACACACATAGCCCATGTTCGTAACCTGCCGGCAGCCATGAGCGATCACCGTGCTCAGGCAATGGACCGACGGGCGGACGGTTCGCCTGGGTCGTTTGGGGTGCATCACCACGATCTCCTCTCCGATTCGCCGGCGTCTGGCCTTGCGAGACTGATCTGCGGGAGAGGAGTCCGTTTGCGATCCGCATCGTACGGAATCCGTTCATGGGATGGACTCGCTCACGTCACCGTCATTTCAAAGAGGAGTGAAATCGGATCACCTCCATGGTGGCTGGATCGAAGCGCGCATCCACGACGTTGGAGAGGAAACTTTTTCAGAGTTGGATGTTCGCGCAATCATCGAAGTGGATTGCACTGCCAGGATCATTGCGGGTGAAGAATCCCAGCGGCGACTACCACCCATTCATTTTTTGGCACGGCGGCGGCTATTCCCGTGTCGAGCTGCGGGGAGGTCCCGTCGCGAGATGAACCAACCTCCAACCAGGGGAAGTATATGCCACGTAGTAGCAGCAGCGGCAGCAGCAATCGCGGCTTTGCCGCCATGGAACCGGAACGTCAACGTGAGATCGCCAGCAAGGGCGGTCGTGCAGCGCATGAGCAGGGAACGGCGCATGAGTTCAATTCGCGTGAGGCGCGGGAATATGGTCGCCGGGGCGGTCAGGCCGTCAGCCGCGACCGCGAACACATGGCTGAAATCGGTGCTCGTGGTGGTCAGCACAGCCACGGTGGACGCGGGAGTCAGAGCGGCGGTGGCCAAGGTGGTCGTTCGAGTCGTGAACGGGACGATGAACGCTCTCAATCCTCATCGAACCGGGGTCGCTCGCAACGCGACGATGACCAGGATGAACGTCGCAGTGGCGGCTCATCCCGTTCGCGGGATCGCGATGAGGAAGGCCGCTTTGAAAGTCAGAGCCGGGGCGGTGGCGGACGCAGCCAACGCGATGATGACGATCAGGATGATGGCCGCCGGGGTGGCAACGCCCGCAATCAGGAACGTGATGACCAGGGCCGCTTCGAAAGTCAGGGCCAGGGCCGGGGCAGCGGGCGTGGCCGGCGCGATGACGATGATGAGGAGGATGACCGCCGGGGTGGCAACAACCGCAATCAGGAACGCGATGACCAGGGCCGCTTTGAAAGCCAGGGTCAGGGCCGCGGCGGCGGGCGCGGTCAGCGCGATGACGATGATGAGGAGGAGGAGGACCGCCGGGGTGGCAACAACCGCGATCAGGAACGCGATGACCAGGGCCGCTTTGAAAGTCAGGGTCAAGGTCGGAATGGCGGACGCAGTCAGCGTGATGATGACAATGAAGGCTCAGATGACCGCCGGCCGCAGGGGCGACAGAGCCAAGGGGGCGGACGCCAACGCTCGGGCTCTGGCAACAGCCGCTGAATCGTAAGGGAAAGTACATGCAGCATCGGATTTGATGCGATGATCGGATGCCGGTGATGTTATCCGGTTGGTAAAAACAACGCGGGGGTGGCCAATGCCACTCCCGCGTTTGTATTTTTTTTGTGGCCACCTCGAAGACCCGACAGCAAAGTCAGGTGACTTTGCTGGTTATCATTTGGACTAAAATAAGAATGACCGCCGACATGACATGTCGGCGGTCATTGAGATCTGATTCGTGAAGACCGGATCGCCAGAAGGGCTCACCCTTAAGAAGGGTCAAGGCGACCCTGCTCCGGAGGTACCCGAGCCAGAAGCACCCGAGCCCGAGCCAGCAGAACCAGATGTGCCAGAACCCGAAGTTCCCGACCCCGCGCCGCTGGAACCCGAGGTACCAGTTCCGGAGCTACCTGAACCTGAGGTACCAGATCCCGACGCACCTGATCCAGAGGTGCCCGTGCCGGAGCTGCCCGAACCAGTAGTACCTGAACCGGAGGTTCCCGAGTTGGAGGTCCCTGAGCCAGTGGAGCCCGCACCGGTCGACCCCGAACCCTGGGTGCCTGAGCCTGAGGTGCCCGTTGAAGAACTACCGTAGCCCCCTGGGCGCGATCCTGGTGCTGTGCTGCTGCCGGGCGTGGTGGTGCCTGAAGAGCCCCCGGAACGGGGTTCATTGGTACCACCACTTCCAGGGGTTCCGGTGCCGGACGGTGTCGAATTATGGCCGGGAGCGTTGTTCTCATTGCAGCCAACGAAGGCCAACGCACCTACCGCGAGGCAACTGAGGAAGAATGACGGTCGCATGGAGAACTCCTTTTTATCAACGATAAGCTGATGAATGGATGGTGGCGTGGCGGACATCGTCGACGCCCGTTGTTACCAAGTCATCACTGTGCCAAGGACATTGTTCCCGGCGCTGCCCTGGTATCGAAAAGTTCACTGCAAAAGTCGTGATCTCATTTCACCAGCGAGCGGAAGCTGCACGGCGAGCGCGCGAAACCAGTGCGCTATTCCTAGCACCTACACGTTCGTTGATTCGATTCCTATTCCGGTCGCGTCGTCCCCCCGGCCGCACTCACGCCTCACATGCAATCCGCAGCTTGTGGAACTCGCGCGGAATCGCCGTCCACGGATCCTCTTTGGCTTCGTATTCGAGCGCGACGTAGCCTTGGTAATTGCCGGCGCGCAGACTACCGATGATGCGTGCATAGTCGGTGGGCTCCTCCTGCTCGGCACCTTTACGCTTGAGTCCGACTTTCATCTGCACGTTCACCGCCTGCGGGACGCAGCGGGCGAAGTCGAGGTAGGGATCCTCCGTATTGAAATTGCCTGAATCCAGATTGATGCCCAGCCATGGGCTGGCGACCGCATCGGCCAGGGCCAGGGTGGCAGTGGCATCGCTGGTCAAGCCACCGTGATTCTCCAGCCCCAGGACGATCCCGAATCGGCCGGCATACTCGGCGCATTCCTTGAGCGCCGCGACGCACCAGGGAATGATCGCCGCCGGGTCGGCTCCCATGGCGGGACTGCCGCCAAAAACGCGCAGGTGCGGCGCTCCCAGTCTCGCCGCGTGATCGATCCCCTCTTTCGCCTTGGCGATCTCCGCGTCCCGCGCGGCACCCGCCGGGAGGGCGAAGTTGTTGCCGATGGCGGAGCCGCTGATGGTGACCCCGCGCAGGAAGGCGTGGCGACGCAGACGCTGCACCACGTCACCGCTGACATCCTTGGGCAGGAAATACCCGGTCAGCTCCGCCGCCGCACCCAGGCTGGCACAATAGTCGATGAATCCGAAGAGATCGATGCCGCGTTCCTTCGGTTCAGGAGCGATCCGGCGCTGGAGCTCACCCGTGAAATACTGACGAAGCGAGTACGCCGCCAATGCCGGCATGACGCGTGGCTTCCCCGCGGGGCGTAACGGTTCCGCCGCCATTCCGGCGACGGAAGAGGTCAGCAAAGCAATTGGTGAACAGACCGCGGCGGCCAGCACCTGACGACGGGAAATGGGCATGATGACTCCTGCAGATGAAAAGAGGTGATGCTGGCAGGTCAGTACGGTCGCTGCGCTGATGGTGGCGGCCGGGACCGAGCGATGACAACCCATCGTCCTGACATCGGGTTTTCACTGAACTTCGCTCAGGCGCTATTTCGCCCCGACCGCGATCACGGTGGTGAAGCTGCGCAGGTACATCCGCCCGTCCGCCACCGCCGGGGTGGCGAAGGATCCTTCCGTCAGCTTGGAGATCCCATGCAGTGTGAAAACCGCGCTGGCCGACCAGGCAACCACCTCGCCACGGCGGGAGATCGCATACAGACGGTCTCCCACCACGATCGGAGAGCCATAGAAGGTGCCGACGCCAAGCGGCTGACGCCACACCTCCTCACCGTTGGCTACGCGCAGGCAGGCGGCCTGACCCCCATCGGTCAACAGGAAGAGCAGATCGCCGCGCACGGCGATGCAGGGGACGTACGGCACGCCGGTGGTGAGCTGCCAAGCGATCTGCGGCGCCGCGCCGGATGTGGCGGGTGGACGGATGGCGAGCAGACGCGTGCCCTTGCCACCCTGACCATCGCTCGCGAACACCAGTCCGTTGGCCACCACCGGCGAACCGACGCAGCGCTGGGTGAAGGCCTGCGGCAGCGACCACAGCTCCTTGCCAGTCAGCAGATCGAGCGCGTAACAACCGTGATTGCTGCTGGTGCAGATGAGCTGCACGGGTGCACCCGCGGGTTGGTAGAGGCAGGGCGTGGAGCAGGCGAGTTTTCCGCTGGTTCGTGGCAGCCGCCAACGCTGCTTGCCGGTCAGGGCATCGACGGCGATGACGAAGCTCTCGCCTGGACCATCTTGTTCGAAGGGCAGCACGACCAGTCCCTGCGCGACGATGGGTGATGCGCCAGCACCGTGCTGGGCGATGAAGGTGCCGAGATCCACCGACCACACCGGCTTGCCGTCATGGGTGAGCGCTGCCAGGACCGAACCATCGGGGCCGGCCCAGGAGACGTAGACCTGCTGGGCATCGACCGCCGGCGTAGCCGAGGCGTAGCTATTGTCGGCATGCTGGCGGAAGCTTTTTCCCGCGAGGGTGTGGGTCCACAGGATCGCGCCATTTCCGGCATCGATCCCATACACCTGACGTCGGCCGGATTCCTGATCGGCGCTGGTCACGAAGACTTTGCCGCCCGACACCACCGGCGAGGAATGGCCACGCGCGGGCAGCGCGGTCTTCCAGCGCACGTCCTGATCGTTCCACGTCATCGGCAGGGCGGTCGCCTCGGCGATCCCGGCGCCATTGGCCCCGCGGAACCGGGTCCACTCGTCCGCCGCCTGCCCCGGTATCACCAGTGAGCACGCCATCAGCAACCAAGCGTGGACGAGCAGAGCGGAATGACGGGGCAATGTGATCATCGGCAGAACCTCGCGGGGAGACCGGAGACCCGGCGCGGTCGCGCCCGGCGTCAGCCGAGGAAGGAGAACGCCGAAACCACGGCGGCCACCGCCAGGATCCAGGCCAGCCACAACCACCATGGGATCGGCTTGGCGGCAGCGTTCAGCGCTTGGCTGATCGAGGCCTGACGGCTGGCGCTGATCTGGGCCGAACGCTTACGCGCCTCGCCAAGGATCTGCTCCGACAGCTTGGGATCGCGGGCCGGGATCTGGCTGGCACCGTCCAACTGGTCGCGACGGCTCCGCAGGGCATCGACGAGCACGCGGGATTCACGCCGCTCGGCGTCATCCTTGGATTCACGGTCAACGACCGAATAGAGATCTTCGCGCGAGCTCATGGTGGTGGTACGCGGTGGTACAGGCCCCGTTGCCGCTGGCAATCAGGCGAAATTCTGCGCCTGGAGTCGAGAACGCTGAACAATCGTCGACGTTTCCGGCAGCGCACGCCTCGAACGCGCGGTTTTTTGTCCAATCCTCGACCCTCCGCAAGGCCGGTTCACCGTGCCGGCGCGGTCGGTGGAGGGGTGACCGGCACCACTCCACCCTGCCCCACACTCCCGGGAACAGCGCCCACCGGAACCTGCGCCGCGGCGGAGGACGCTGGCGGCGCCGTCGCCGCGGCCTGGCCGGGAGCACCCGTGAGAGGAACCACCAGCGCACCTTTGGGCCTCGCGAGGATGGTCAGCGGCTCGCCCGCCAGCCACGCCTGGGCGACGCGCAGCAGATCCTTGCGACCTACCGTTCCCAACCGGTCCGGCATGGTCAGGTCGAGGGTGAGGTCCTGTTGCCACAACAAGTGGGTAGCATGGCGGACCGCGACGCGATCAAGATCCTCCTGCTCCAGCGCCCAGCGCACCGCGCAGCCTACCTTGGCCGCCACCAGCTCACCGTCGGGCAACGCTCCGCGGTCGCCCTCCGGCAACCACAGTTGAGCGATGAAGCGCGCGACCTCGTCACGCACCGCCTGCTGGATGGCCTCGAGCCGACGGTCATCGCAGGAGCCCCACACCATCCAGATGCCACGCTGATCATAAACCTCCCCGAGGGTCTGCAGGCGGGTGGGGACCCCATCGCTGGAGATTACCGCCGCCCGCGCCAGCCGGCCCTCGAGCAGGGCGCCGAGCACCTGCATCGCTGCTTCATCCTTGGCGCGATCCGCAAACGCCGGGCCACGCCACACCAGCGCCAACGCCGCCACCGGCGCGTCATGGGTGGTGACGGTCAGCGAGGATCCGGCACGTTCGCCCCAGGGCGTACCGAGCGGACGTACCGCCGCCCCCTCGGCCAGCCCGGTCTGAGCGGTCACCCGCTTGCGCGCGATCTCAAGCACCTGTGCGCGATCGAAGCGGCCATAGACCGCCAACACGGTGTTGGCACCCACCGCCAGACGACGGTATTGGGACAACAAGACGCTGCGGTCGAGATGGATGAGCCCACGCTTGGCGCTGTGGGGATCCGCTTCCGCATAGTGGCCGACGAGAGTGGCCGCGCGCACCTCGGCGAGGAAGCGCCGTTCCCATGGTTCATTGGCCAGTCCGGTGGTGGCACGTTGACGCAACAGTTCGAGCTCATCGAGCGGCAGAGCGGCTTTGCTCACGCAGTCGACCAGCAGGTCGAGCGCCATCGGCACGTCGCGCGGAAAGCAGCTCACGCCGAGATCGAGACGCTGGAGATCGGCTGAGGTGGTGAGCTGCATCCCGCGTCCGATCAGCAGGGCCTCGATATCGGCGGGCGTACGGGTCTCGGTGGCGCGGCACATGAGCGATGCGAGCAACGACGTGGCGCCGTGCTGGAAACGGTCTTCCACCGCCGCGCCGCCACCGAGCACCACATGCACTCGTGCCAGGGGTTGTTCCAGGGACGGCCGCAGCATGAGCCGTACGCCTTGCGCCAGCGTGATCACCTCGGGCGCCACCACCGAGACCGGGGTGGGCGGTCGGCCCGCTTCCGCCGGCCGCACCGGCTTGGGATCGCCGGGCTTGAGCACCAAGGTGCAACGGCCGCGATCACCATCACGACTGAGCAGAT
Source organism: Planctomycetota bacterium (assembly GCA_031425255.1). GTDB lineage: Bacteria > Planctomycetota > UBA11346 > UBA11346 > UBA11346 > BOG-1363. The sequence goes on along the minus strand of JANPIY010000211.1, from coordinate 1,044 downwards.
AGCGTCGCAGCACCCGCAGCACCTCGACCGCGTCGACCTCACCGACCTGGTCGGCGAAACGGCGGACATAGGCCGGATCGCCTGCGGCGAATTCCCAGGCCAACAACTCATCGCACAATCCCTGCACCGTGCTCTGACGTTGGGCCAGACGACGCAGAGCGGCCGCGCGTGCGGCGGCGATCGCCAGGTCGTCCAGCGCTCCCTGCCCGAGCGAGTCGAGGCCCCGGTAGAGCGCCTGTTCCGCCTCCGCGCGCCGCTCCGGCGTGGTGGTGAACGACATCTGCAGGTATCCCGGAATGGCGTTGGGAATGACGTGCTCCACCACGCTGTCCTGGCCCACGCCCTTGGCTGACAACAGCCGCGCGATCACGCCCTGCTCGCCTCCCAGCCGGGCCGCCAGCACGGCGAGTCCCGGTTGGGCCGCATGATCGAGCATCTCGGTACGCCAGGTGATGATGATCCGCGGCTGCTTGGCCGTCGGGCTGGTGAGCGTCTGGAAACGGGGCGCCAATGGCGGGGGTTCCACTGGCAGCGGTTGCGGCGCGTATCCGCCCAAGGGATAGGCCGCGAAGGCCTGCTCGACCTGGCGCCGCGCGTCGGCCGCGTTGATGTTGCCGCAAATGACCACCACGGTCGTGGCGGTGCGATAACGCGCGCCGTGGTAGGCCTGGATCTGTTCGAGCGTCACCGAGGCCCGCAGCGGCGCCAGGCCCGAGAGCGGTAAGCGCGCCGGATGCTGGCGGAACAGCATGCCCATGACGGCGGCGTGTTCGGGCGGCGGATCTCCCACGGACATGCTGGCGCGCTCGCGCTCGAGGTCCTCGATCGTGATGGCGGGGGTGGCAAGTCGGTTCGCCAGCAATCCGAGGGCGGCTGCCAGGTTGGTCGCGGTGGTGGTGAGGGTGAACTCGCTGCGCGCCACCTGCGTGGCGCTACCCCCGCGGTCCCCCAAGCGGGTGAGGGCCTCGCGCGCCTGGCCCGCATTCAAGGCGCCGGTACCCGCCGACGCCACCAGGCGTTGAGTCAGCAGGCTCAGGCCGCTGC
>JANPIY010000210.1:0-4456 GCA_031425255.1 Planctomycetota bacterium | reverse complement strand
GTGTCGTTGATCAGGACCAGGGCGGTGGCGCGCTGGACCTTCGGGGCCGGATCGAGCCATTTGCCCAATGCGGCCCAGTCCGTGGCGTCGCCACGGCGCTGTCCGTTGATCGACAGGAGGTCGACCCCTGGGCTGGCGATGATGACGGTGCCGCTCATGGTCCCGTAATCGTTGGTGCCGTCGGCGTCGATGGCCTTCACACGATCGGAGCCGATCCAGTCGGCCGGGACCTGTTCCGGATACACCGTGCGACGCGAGGGCTGCTCCGCGATCAGGAGGTTGTCGGTGAAGGTGTGGTTCTGAGGACCCTTCTTGCCCGAGACATGCAGCGCACCGCCGCGGTTTCCGGCGAAGACGTTGTTGCTGATCGTGCACTGGTAATTGTCGGTCAGGAACAGGCCGTGGCCGCCGCTGCCCACCACGGTGTTACCGGTGATGATCTGCTCGCGGTAGTCGCCGATGAACTCGCACCAGATGCCGTGGCCGAGCGGATAGAAGAACTGGCTGGTCTCGAGGTTGCCGATGGTATCGAGGACGATGTTGTCGCGCACGGTGGTGCGGTTCGACACCACGTAGATGCCACCGCCATCGTTGAGCGTGCCCATGCACCGGCGCAGCACATTGCGTTCGATGACGGTCTCTTCGCAGCCGATGATGATGCCGGCGTAGCCGGTATCGCTGATGCGGTTGGCCCGCACGGTCTGTTTCTTGCCGGTGGCGAGGATGATGCCGGCGCTCTTCCAGACGCCGCTGCCGCCGTAGCCGGGCTCCATGCCGATGCGCTCGAGGCGGTTTCCTTCGATCAACGTTCCGCCGGCACCCGCCGGATTCTCGATCCAATTGATGCCCCCATTCTGCACGTCGCGGAACTGGTTGCCGAGCATCCTGCTGCCGGAGGCGTCCCAGTTGCCGCTGATGCCGGTGTCGGGCAGGTCGCTGAAGATGCAGTTCCGTACCGTGCTGGTGCGCCCGAGGGTCAGCGCAGAGCCGGCTATGCGGGCGAAGTGCAAGCCATCGATGGTTGCGCCGCTGGAGGAAAAACCCTTGGGTTCGGTGATCACCTCGATCATCGGCACGGCTTTGACCGAGGCTGACCTGGCTGAACCCGCTGCGGGTGTCGCAGCATCCGGAGTGGGCGGATAGACGTACAGCCTCTGGTCGGCCTTGTCCCAGAACCACTCACCCGGCACATCCAGTTCGGCCAGGCAGTTGTCGACGCACCACGCCGAACCCTCGCCGATGAGTGGTTCGTTGAAACGCCCGTCGGTGCCCAGCGTCAGACGGCTCACGCCATCGTCGTCGGTGATGAGGCGGGTCTCCCACCACCAGCTCCAGCGACGCCAGCGCACCTGCGCGCCGTTCCATTGACCCTTGGCCGCTTTCGTCTGCTTGGCGCGATCGGGGTCGACGATGACGTCGGGAGTCGAGGCCTTGGAGCTGCGCATCCATCCGTTGTTCGGGTAACGCGCCAAGCGCACGAAGGTGCCATCGACATAGAGCGCCAGCACCGGCTTGGGAACGGTCGCAGTCAGCACCTTGGGATTCTTGCTCCAGGGAGTGAACGTCGGCACCACCACGCTGGTGGTGATGACGGGCGCCGGCTGGTCGACCGGACCGCCGGCGGCGACCGTCACTCCAGCGCGGAAATCCAGACCACCGGCTTCACGATAGGTGCCGCCACGCAGCACGTGCACGGTGTCGCCGCTGGCAGCACGAGCGAGCGCCTCACCGAGCGAGGCGAAGGGACGCTCCCGCGAGCCGTTGCCACCCGCAGGACCGGGAGCGACCAGCAGGTCGGCAGAACAAGCGACGCTGCCGAGCAGCGACAACAGCATCCATCTGATCATGATCGGGTCCTGTGATTGAACGACTGAAACGTGATGAGGAGGTGTGAGGCGTGCGAGGTGCGACGTGACAGGTTCAACGGCAGGTGCCATCCGTACGCATCGCCAGACCCGCCGGTCATCGTCGCTGCTCCTGATCGCCGGACTCATCCGTGAGGTCGATCGGAACGACCGGCTGACATTCGCTGTCCGGGACACATGCCAGGATGCCCACGTGGCATCCATCGCTCGGCGGGGTGCGGACCCGGGCATCCGCCTGACCGTGCGCCGACCGTTCCCCGGCGCAGCGGATCTCCTCTTTGATCGCATCGAAGCTGACCAGGACTGCGGTTCCGGGTCTGGCCGTTCTCGTATCAGGAGGGTGTTTCATGGCTCATGTCCGTGGTGGCTTTACGCCAATGCTGTTGAGCTAATGAAGAAGAATCGGCCGAAGAGACGCAGAGACGCAGAGGAAAGGCAACGCATGGTTTTTTCGTCTCTGCGCCTCTGCGCCTCTGCGGCCAAATATCTTCGCTTGTCAGCATTGGGCTTCTTGCGTGATCCGATGCCGTTTCGCAGAGACCGGCCGATCTCTCGCGAATGATGGCGCTCACATCATCTCGGTGACCTCTCCCGTCGCGACACCGCCCTGGAAGTTGGCGGGCAGGGGCATGCCGATCTTCTTCACCACGGTCTGCCAGACGTTCGCCACCGGCATTCCCGTCCGCACCAGATGGCCCTGGTGCTTGAGGCCGAGCGCCGAGCCACCGGAAAGGATGAGCGGGAGGGCCGTGGAATCGTGGGCGCCGAAACCGCCGTTGGTGGTGGCCCATGCCGCCACGGTGTGGTCGAGCAGTGTGCCCTGGCCTTCCTTGATGTCCTTGAGCTTGCCGAGGAAGTAGGCCCACTCGCTCATGTAGATGGCGTCCAGCTCGCGCCAGAACACCAGCTTCTCCTCCTGCTCGTTGTGATGGGTGATGGTGTGCAGGTCCCATTTGCTGTGGGTGCGGTAGGTGTAGCAGTGTGCCTCGTCGCCCTCCGAGCGCGGGATATGGCTCACCACCCGCGTGCTGTCGGTCTGAAAGGCGAGGGCGACGAGATCGAACATCAGGCGGGTGTATTCGCTATACCCGCGGCCGTCGGCGGCGATGCGCTCGATCGACCGGCCGGCGGTGAAGTCGGGGCTCGTGACCACGGGCTTGGGACGATCGATCCATTCGCCTTCGACCTGGATGCGGTCCTCCAGCCCGCGGATCGCGGTGAAGTATTGCTCCAGGCGATTGCGGTCCGCCGTTCCGACCCGGCGCTGCAAGGCCTTGGCCTCGTCCTTGATCGAATCGAGCAGGCTCCCGCGGTTCGCCAGCGCCTGTTTCGCCGTCGCCAGGCTGGTGTTGTCCTCGCGACCGAAGAGTTTTTCGAACAACACTTCGGGCCGGTTCTCGGGGGTGATCGGCGTCTGGTTGCGACTCCAGGACAGGGTCGAGGGAAACGGCCCGCCGAAGCCGGTCTCGCGCACGGGGCCGAGGACCAGGGACGGGAAGCGCGTCGCCGCGCCATGATGGGCGGCGAGCTGCTGGTCGACCGAGATCAGGGTCTGCGCGTTGCGGACGGTGTTCATGCCGGTGAGCAGGCAGCTGCAGGCGCCGTGCCCGCCGCTGTACGCGGTCAGGCCGGTCATGACCGTGGTCTCGGCCTTGAATGGCGCGAGCGGCTGCAGCGCCTGCGTCAGCGCATAGTCCTTGCCGGTGGTGGCCGGCGTGAAGCCACGGATCTCCAGCCCGAGGCCCCAGAAGGTGAACATCGTACGACGCGGGATCTCGTGCGCGGCGGCCGAGCCCGCGGTCGTCACATCGGCCGCGTTGGCGCTCATCACTTCGAGCCAGGGCAGGGTCAAGGCCGTGCCGAGGCCCTTGAGCACGGTACGCCGGGACATGCGCCAGGAGGAGGTCTTGAGGTTCATGTGCTGACCTGTCGTCATCAATGGGTTGTGAAGAAGGGGGAAGCGACCGTGGCCTGGATGATGTCTTCCAGGCGGTGGTCGCCCTTGGCGCACTCGGCGATGATCTGCGCGACGACCAGGTGATCGCCATAGGCCACCGGACGACCGAGGGCGTAGCAGAGGAACTTCTCGACGAAGCCGGTGATGAAGGTCGCGCGGTTCGCGATCAGGGCAGCTTTGAACTCTTGAACGGTGGCGAAGCGTCGGCCGTCCGGCAACGCGCCGCTGACGTCGAGCTGCGGCGAGTCCTGCTCCTCGTTCCTGCCCTCGCCATTCTGGCGGTCGCGCCAGGCGCCCGTGGCGTCGTAGTTCTCGAGCGCCAGTCCGAAGGGATCGACGCGGTCATGGCAGCTCGCGCAATTGTCCGAGAGCCGGTGCTGATCGAGTCGCTCGCGCACGGTGAGCTGCTTGTCCTTGATCGCGGGCAGGTCGCCCGCGTTCGGCGGTGGTGGCGGAACCGGCTGATTCCACAGCGTATCGAGCACCCAGGCGGCGCGTCGCACCGGCAGCGTACGGGTGCCGTCAGCCAGGTAGGTCATCGGCCCGGTCATGCCCAGCACGCCTCCGCGCCGCCCATCCGGCGGAGCCGGGACGCGCCGGAATTGTTCGCCCTCGACGCCGGCGAGACCGTAAT
>JANPIY010000209.1:0-2461 GCA_031425255.1 Planctomycetota bacterium | reverse complement strand
GTTCGCCGTTCGCCGTTCGCCGTTCGCCGTTCGCCGTTCGCCGTTCGCCGTTCGCCGTTCGCCGTTCGCCGTTCGCCGTTCGCCGTTCGCCGTTCGCCAAAGGTCCGATCGCGCAAAGCGCGATCACGCCGACGCAGTCGGCGTCAGGCCGCAGGCCTAGGACCTGCCTCCCACGCCACCCGTTCTGCCATGCAGATCCCTCATCCACCAACTCCGGCGGGTGCAGGGGCGCAGCCCTTGCCGGGGCGTAGCGGGGCAGCGCCCCGTGAACAGCGATCCCCCGAGGCCGCATGCGCGCCCGAGCGGGGACAAGGCCCATCGCGCGCAGCGCGATGAGCGACGGCGCAGCCGGCGCGCCCGGCCGCCCCGGCCGGGCAGAGGGCCGCCGCTAGAGAGAAAGCGCGGGAACGGTTGGCAGAGTCCATATCTCGCGGTTGTATTCGCGCATGGTGCGATCGGTGCTGAATTTTCCGCTGGTGGCGGTGTTGATGATGCTCGACTTGGTCCAGCGTTCCTGGTCGCTGTACCAGTCGCGGGCGCGGTTCTGGGCCTGGATGTAGTCGGCGAAATCGGCGCACACCATCCAGTAATCGCCCCACGCGGTGAGGGTGCCGATGATGTCGTCGAAGAGGCCTTTCTCGACCTGGTTGAAGTGGCTGCTCTTGATCAGGGCCAGGACCCGTTTGAGGTCGTTGTTGCCGTCGATCACCGCTTGCGGGTTGTAGCCCTTGCGCATCGCCGCGATCTGCTCGGTGGTGTTGCCGAAGAGCAGGAAATGCTCGTCGCCGACCTCCTCGCGGATCTCGATGTTGGCGCCATCGAGGGTGCCGATGGTCAGCGCGCCGTTCATCATGAACTTCATGTTGCCGGTGCCGCTGGCTTCCTTGCCGGCGGTCGAGATCTGCTCCGACAAGTCGGCGGCCGGGCAGATCCGCTCCATCAGCGAGACGCGGTAATCGGGGATGAAGGCGACCCGCAGCAGATCGCCGACATCGGGGTCGTTGTTGACCACGTCGGCGACCGAGGTGATGAAGCGGATGATGGTCTTGGCCATGGCGTAGCCGGGCGCGGCCTTGCCGCCGAACAGCACGGCGCGTTTGGTCAGGCCCTTGGCGTCGCCGCGTTTGATGCGGTCGTAGAGGTGCACCACGTGCAGCGCGTTGAGCAATTGGCGTTTGTACTCGTGGATGCGTTTGACCTGGACGTCGAACATCGCATCGAGCGGGAAGTCGACGCCGCACTCCTTCTTCACCACCACCGCCAGGTCGCGTTTGTTGTCCAGCTTGATCTGCCGCCATTCAGCGCGGAAGGCGGCGTTGTCGGCGTGCGGCTTGAGCTGCTGCAGCAGGCTGAGGTCGGTGACCCAGCCCTCGCCGATGGTGCGGGTGATGAGCTCGGAGAGGCGCGGATTGCACATCGCCAACCAGCGGCGCTGGGTGACGCCGTTGGTCTTGTTGTTGAAGCGGCTCGGCCACAGCTCGGCGAAATCGCGGAACAGGCCGGCCTTGAGCAGATCGCTGTGCAGGGCGGCGACGCCATTGACGGAGAAGGAGCCGACGATCGCCAGATGCGCCATGCGGACGTGCGGGTGCGGACCCTCTTCGATGATCGACATGCGCGCCAGGCGTTCGGTGTCGCCGACCCACTTGTTGGCGACGATGCGCATGAAGCGGGCATTGATCTCGTAGATGATGTCGAGCAGGCGCGGGAGCAGGTGCTTGAACAGGCCGACCGACCACTTCTCCAGCGCTTCCGGCAGCAGGGTGTGGTTGGTGTAGGCCAGGCATTTGCTGGTGATCCCCCAGGCGTCATCCCAGCCGAGGCCATGGTCGTCCATCAGGATGCGCATCAGCTCGGCCACCGCGATGGTCGGGTGGGTGTCGTTGAGCTGGAGCACGTTCTTGGCGGCGAAGTTCTTGAAATCGGTGCCGTGTTTGGCGATCCAGCGCCGGACGATGTCCTGCAGGCTGGCGCTGGCGAGGAAGTACTGCTGGCGCAGGCGCAGTTCCTTGCCGTTCTCACTCTTGTCGTTGGGGTAGAGCACGCGCGAGATGTTCTCGGCGGTGGAGTTGGCCTCGACCGCGGCGACGTAATCGCCGGCATTGAACTCGGCGAGATCGAACTGCTCGGGCGCCGAGGCGCGCCACAGACGCAACGTGTTGACCGTGCCGTTGTGATAGCCCGGGACGGGCAGGTCGTAGGGCACCGCCACCACGTCCTGCGTGGCGGTCCACGCCACCCGCATGCGGCCGCTGGTGTCGCGATAGAATTCGGTGTGACCGCCGAATTTCACCCGCTGGCTGTACTCCGGGCGCTGCAACTCCCAGGGGTGGCCGTGCGCGAGCCAGTTGTCCGGCTCCTCGTGCTGGGCGCCGCCGATCAGGCGCTGACGGAACATGCCGTAGTCGTAGCGCAGGCCGTAGCCGAACACCGGCAGCTGGAGGGTGGCGCAGGAATCCAT